>JANNFQ010000330.1:0-6745 GCA_031380045.1 Acidimicrobiaceae bacterium | reverse complement strand
AAGCCGCGGCCGCCCGTCTGGCCCTCTTGGTACCGGTTCGAGAACAGCACCATGATCGCGCCGCCGAACCCGGCCATGGCACCTGACAGCGCCATCGCCTCGTAGCGGATGCGGGCCACCGATACGCCCAGCGAATCGGTCGCGCTGGGCTTCTCGCCCGCCGACCTCAGTCGCAACCCGAACGGCGTTCGCCACAGCACGTACCACGACAGGATGACCAGCCCGACGGCGATGATGATGTCCAAGGTCAACGCGGCCGTCAGGCCGCGCAGCAGGCCGGAGATGTCTGACAGCACGAACCACTGCTTCTTCTCGATCCATCCGAGCGGGTCGGGGGTCTTCCAACCGAACAGATCGCCGCCCGAGGTGAATGGCATGGTGAAGCGGCCGATATCGCCCTTGTTGCCGGGCGAGTTGGTGATCGACCCACCCTCCTCCTGGCTGAACAGTTCGTTGCCCATGAACCGGGCGATGCCGGGCGCCAGGATGTTGATCGCAAATCCGCTGACGATGTGGTTGACCCCGAACGTCACCGTGGCCAGCGCGTGCAACAGACCGCCCAGCATGCCGCCGACCAGGCCGCCCAGCAGTGCCATCCACGGGTTGAAGTACCAGCCCCACCAGCCGGCGAAGATCGTGCCCATGATCATCATGCCTTCCAGGCCGATGTTCACGGTGCCGCTGCGCTCGGCGTACAAGCCGGCCAGACCGGCCATGGCGATGGGCATGGCGGTACGCAGCGCGACCCCGAACGTGCCCGACGAGGTCAGGTCGTTGTCGCCACTGATCACGCGAGCAAGCGACACGATCAGCACGCCCAAACCGGCCACGATCAGTGTGGTGCGGCCGTCCATCATTCGCAGCAGTCGCATGGACAGAGGCCCCGAGGTCGATGACGGCGTGGACGACGGGTTCACGACGGCGGCGGTCATGGCAGTGCTCCGGCTGCATTCGCGCTGGACAAGCCAGGGTCGGGTGGGGGCCCGTGTACCGCTCGCGACGCTTCTCGAGCGGTCTGTTCGTTGTTCCGACGACGAACCACCTCGTACACGATCACTGCGGCCAACAGGAACGAGCCCTGCAAGATGGTGCCGATCTCTTGCGGGATGCCGATGAGCGACAGTCGTTGGGTGGCGCGCTCGATGGTGGCCCACACGATGGCGGCGGCGGCGATGCCACCGGGATGGTTTCGTCCCAAGAGGGCAAGTGCCAGACCCGTGAAGCCCAGTGTCTTCGGGAACTGGTCGCCGTACTTGTGGTACTGCGGATCGGCCAACAGATCGCTCATGCCGATCAGGCCGGCGATGCAGCCCGACAGCACGATGGTTTTCAGGATCATCGCCCGCGGCTTCACGCCAGCGGTGGTCGCTGCAGCCGGGTTCAGGCCGCTGAGCCGGAGCTCGAACCCGAACCTGGCGCGATACAGCAGCAGGTAGTAGCCGATGCCCAGAACGATCGCGATCGGCAGGAAGCCCTGCAGCACCACGCCGTCGCCGAGGTTCAGACCGAAGACCTCCAGCAGCCGGTTCAATGCGGGCAGCTGTGCGGAGGCCGGTAGCTTCTTGGTTTCGGCAACGAGTTTGACGTCGTTGTTGCGGAAGTACTCGGACACCAGGAACGCAGACAACCCGACAGCGACGTAGTTGAGCATGATCGTGGAGATCACTTCGTTGACGTTGCGGTACACCTTCAGCAAGCCCGCAATCGCCGCCCACAGTCCGGCAACCACGACCGCAACCAAGAGCACGAAGGCGACGTGCAGGGGTGCGGGCAGTGACACCGCCGCTCCGGCCGCCGCTGCGAACAGCGCGCCCAGTTGGTACTGGCCGTTGGCGCCGATGTTGAACAGGTTCATCTGGAACCCGATTGCCACAGCCACACCTGCGACGTAGAACGGCACGGCCGAATTGATGATGACGACGACGCTCTCGGTCGAGTCGATCGTCATCCACATCTCGCGGAACGCGGTGACGGGACTGTTGCCGCTGATCACCAACGCAATGGACGAGGCGATGATGGCGACAGCGCCGGCGATGATCGGCGCAGTCAGAGCGCCGGTGAGCTTGCGCAGCATCAGGCAGTCCCGTCGTTCGTTGCCGAGGCGGTCGCGGTCGAGGCGCCGGATGTGACCATCGACTTCACTCCTGTCATGTACGAACCGAGCTCGGCGGGCGTGACCTCGTTGGGGGGCAGTTCGGCCACCACAGCCCCCCGCAACATCACCAGCAGTCGATCCGACAGCCCGATCAGCTCTTCGAGATCGGCCGACACCAGCAGCACAGCAAGTCCCTGGCTGCGCGCATCGCGCAGGATGTCCCAGATGATCGCCTGGGCACCGACATCGACACCTCGGGTCGGATGCGAGGCGACCAGCACAGTGGGGTGGGCCACCATCTCGCGACCGACGATCAGCTTCTGCTGGTTGCCGCCCGACAGGGTGAACGCAGGAACCGAGTTGCCGGGTGTGCGCACGTCGTACTCGGCAATGATCTCGTCGGTCTGTTTCTGCGCCCCTGCTTTGTCGATCCACCGTCCATTCCCATACGGCTTCTGGGTCTGATGGCCCAGCATGGCGTTCTCCCACAGCGGCAAGGGCAGTGCCAGTCCGTCGCGTTGCCGATCTTCGGGGATGTAGCCGATGCCCCCTTCGCGCCGGGCGCGAGTTGACGAGTGGCTGATGTCGGCGCCGAACAACTCGACGCGGCCCGTCGATGCACTGAGGCCCATGATCGCCTCGATCAGCTCGGCCTGTCCGTTGCCCTCGACACCGGCGATACCCAGGATCTCGCCGCGATGGACGTCGAACGAAACGTCGGCCAGCGTGGGCAGCTCGATTGGTCCGGTCGTCAGATTGTGAACCGACAACGCGACGTCGGTGGTGACGGTGCTGACCCGCGTCTCGGGGCTGGGCAGTTCGCTGCCCACCATCATCTCGGCCAGCGCGTGGGCCGTGATGCTGGATGGATCGTCAACCTGGCCGACAGTGCGTCCGGCGCGAATGACGGTGATCGCATCGGCGAACTTCAACACCTCGTCGAGCTTGTGTGAGATGAAGACGGCGGTAGCACCCTCTGCGGTGAGGGCGCGCAACGACGCAAACAACTCGTCGACTTCGTGGGGCACGAGTACGGCTGTGGGCTCGTCAAGGATCAAGATCTGTGCGCCTCGGTAGAGCACCTTCAGGATCTCGACGCGTTGCTTCTCGCCAACGCCAAGCTCGACGACCAGAGTGTCGGGGTCGACCTCGAGCCCGTTCTGCTTGGCCAGTTCGTTGATGCGTTTGCGGGCACCGCGGATGTCCAACCTGAGCGCACTGCCTGGCTCGTCGCCCAGCACCACGTTCTCCCACACGGTCAGGTTGTCGGCCAGCATGAAGTGCTGGAACACCATGCCGATGCCGGCGGCGATGGCGTCACGCGGGCTTTTGAACTGCTGCACGACACCGTTGACCGTGATGGTTCCCTCGTCGGGCTGGTGCGCCCCATAGAGGGTTTTCATGAGCGTGCTCTTGCCGGCGCCGTTCTCGCCGACGATTGCGTGGATGCTGCCCTTGCGGACCGTCAGGTTGACCCCGTCGTTGGCGACGACACCTGGAAACCGTTTCACGATGTCGCGAAGTTCGATGACGGCCGTGCCGGTCTCGATCGAGTTGGACATGCCGAGTGTCTAGCTCATCTGTGACCGATGCGCGGTCATCTGGCACAGCAGCCGAAAAGCAGCAATGCCGCCCGGTGAACCGGGCGGCATTGCGTACTGAATTCCCTACTGAGTTCCCTACTGAGTTCCTACTGAGTTCGAGGTCTCGAACGTCAGGAGCTGGCGGAAGGAACCTTGATGTCGCCGCTGATGATCTGATCGGCATAGCCGTCGATCTGGTCGGCGATGTCATCGACGAATCCACCGGACTTCGAGTAGCCCACGCCGTCGCTGGCCAGGTTGAACACCTGCACGCCGGCGGCGAAGCTGCCCTCGTTGAACGCCTTGATGGTCTCGTACACCGCAACGTCGACCTTCTTGAGCATCGAGGTCAGGATGTATGGCTGCAGTTCGGCGCTGACCAGGTTGTACTGGTCGCTGTCGACACCGATTGCCCACACGTCACCAGGAGCGCCGGCTTCGGCGGCCGCCTCGAAGGCACCCAGGCCCGAACCGCCAGCGGCGGAGTAGACGATGTCGGCGCCGTCGGCGTACATCGCAGCAGCGATTTCCTTGCCCTTGGTCGGGTCATTGAAACCCGTGAAGTCGGGCGGCTGCGAGATGTACTGGACCAGCACTTCTGCATCCGGGTTCGCTGCGGCAACGCCGGCCTCGAAGCCGACCTGGAAGTTCTTGATGAGGTCGTTCTCGACGCCACCGATGAAGCCGACCTTGTTGGAGGTGGTCTTCAGTCCGGCCGCCACGCCCACCAGGAAGGAACCTTCGTTCTCGGCGAACACCAGCGACGCCACGTTCGGCGCGTCGATGACGGAGTCGATGATCGCGAACGAGGTGTCGGGGTTCTCGGCGGCGCCGGCGGTCAGCGCGTCGCCCCACAGGAAGCCGACGCCGATCACCAGGCCGTTGCCATCGTCGATGACGAGGTTCATCCGCTCGGCGCGGTCGCCGTCGCCCGTGGGCGTGGACTCGGTCGGCTTGACGCCGAACTCGGTCACTGCCTGTGCGAGGCCGGCTGCCGCTGCGTCGTTGAACGACTTGTCGCCCTTGCCGGTGACGTCGAACAGCAGGCCGACGCTGGCGGCATCGGCCGGTACGTCGCCAGTGGCCGCAACGTCGGTGCTGGGCGCATCAGTGCTGGGTGCGTCGGTGGACGGGGCATCAGTGCTGGGGGCATCCGTGCTGGGTGCCTCCGAACTGGGTGCCTCGGTGGTCGTTGTGTTGTCGTCGCTGCCACAGGCAACTACGAGGAACATCGACGCAGTGAGTGCCAGCGCGCCGAAGCGCTTGGTCGTGCGCATATGTGTCTCCCCCTTGGAGTGGTTCTTATGTGCAGTCTTACGTGCATGGATGAGGTATCCGGGGGTGCAGCCTATCGTGGCCGGTCAGGAGGCCCTCCGCACCACCGGTCACCCTGCGGCTGTTCATCTACCCGTAGCATTGGGTCGATCCACGATGTCGACGTCATCGTCGCCCCGGCGACCCCTCCGTAGTTCTCAGACCGGTCCGCGCCGGCGTGTCAGTTCGCAGCGCTACCTGGTGCGTCGCATCGGCGCTCTGTTGGTGCTGCTGGCGTTGTTGGAGGGCGGATACCGCGTGACGTCGGCCATGTTCGGGGCCGATGGCACCCAGGCTGACGACGGCACCGCGTTGGACAACTCGCTGGACACCACATCGGGCGCCATCACGTCAGACAGCATTCCCGTGGAATCCGAGACCACGCTGGTCGATGCGGCCGCGCCCAGCCAAACGAGCGAATCCGTTGCCAGTACGGCTCCGGCCACGGTGGATGCCACGCCGCACACGCCTACGGCCGCCGATCCGGCGAAGGTGCTGATCGCCGGCGATTCCGACGCAGGCACCTTCGGACCGTACCTCGAGACCCTCCTGGACGACACGGGCGTGGTGTCCACAACGCTGGAGTACGTGGTGTCCACCGGGTTGGCCAGGCCCGATGTCGTCGACTGGCCAGCGAAGCTCCGTCAAGTCATCCCGTCGATCGATCCGGACATCGTCATCATCACGTTCGGCGGCAACGATGCCCAGGGTCTTGCCCAGGCCGGGGGCAACTTCCTGTTTCAGCAGCCCACTGGCGAAGCGGGTGGCGACGTCGAGTGGCGTGCCGAGTACGGCCGCCGGGTGGGCGAGGTGATGGACTACCTGTCGTCCGAAGGCCGCACCCTGATCTGGGTCGGCATCCCCAACGACGACAACCCCGACGTGACCGCGCGGATGCGTGTGCAGGACGAGGTGGTCCGCGGCGAGGTCGCCAAGCGACCACAGGTCGTGTTCATCGACACGTGGAAGCGGTTCTCGGGGCGCGACGGCAACTGGGCCGAATACGTGATCGACCCCCGCGACGCTCAGGGCAAGGACGTCCGCGCCGACGACGGTTTCCACCTGAACGTGGCCGGCGCCGAGATCCTGGCCCTGGACATCGGCGAGGTCGTGTATCAAGAACTCCGCAACCGCGGCGCCTCGTTCTGACGTCCAGACCCGCCGTCGGGCCCGCGTCCCTGGATAGGACCCCCCGATGGGCCATTCGGCCCAATGCGCAGCGAGAGCACGGTTCACGCGCTGTGGTCGGCGTACGGTATCGGTCGTGGCAATGCGAGCGGCGACGACGTCATGCTGACGGGTGCGATGGTCCTGAAGCGGGCAATGGCCGTCGTCGCGCTCGCGTTGCCCACCAGCGCAATCGTGGGCGACACGGCGGGCGCCGCGCCGGCGCAGACGTGTGTCACCGAGACGTGGGTGTGGACAGGCTTCGTCACGCTGGATTCCGTGGCGTTGGTGTTCGACACCACGGTGGCCGTTCCTGTCGTCGCCGGAACGACGCTGTTCGTCGCGGGGCTGTCGGCCGATGGGCTGGCATCGGATGGACGCGCTCGGGCGCTGACGCTGACGATCGGCGGGGTGATCGCAATGCCCGGCCGTACGGTTCCGGGTGGCCCGATCATGGTGCTCAGCGATGGTGCCCCGGCCGAAGTGCGCAACGTAACCGTGCTGATCGATCGATGCGCGACTGTGCGAGTGGCTGCGCCAGTTGCGGGCGCCCCCGTCGAAGGTGTCGGCTCGGCCATGTTGCCCC
>JANNFQ010000321.1:0-26061 GCA_031380045.1 Acidimicrobiaceae bacterium | reverse complement strand
TGGACCCGGCTGGCCCGGCACGAAGGGCTCGATCGTGAACTCGAGGGTCAGCACGGGGTGATTCTACTTGAGTGGTCGGGACTGGGCTCTTCTGGTGGTCGGGACTGGGCTCCGCTCTGGTGGTCGGGACTAGGCTCCGCTCTGGTGGTCGGGACTAGGCTCCGCTGCGCTTCGCCTGCTCCCTCCACTTCGCGAACCCTTGGTCCGTGGGCTCGCTGGCGCTCTCGGGAACATGACCTTGCCGGCCCTTCACTTTCTGGACGCACTGGCGCTCTCGGGAGCATGACCTTGTTCGGCTCTTCGCTGCCCGGCCGCGCTGGCGTTCTCGGGAACATGACCTTGCCGGCCCAGCGCCGACCACCCAGAACAGCCGGGCTAGCGGGCTCCCATGACTCGGGCGAGGTCGCTGGATCGATTGATGCAGTCGCGGCCGGCGGCGTCGAATGCTTCGTTCAGACGGGTCAGCGCGGTTCGAAAGGTGGTGTTCCAGTCTTGCTCGAACTGGTCTCGGGCCGGACCGACCCAGGTGGTGCCGGCCAGCGCCGACGTGACCGTGCTGAGCACGCCGTTGATGCTCTCGATCTGGCGTTGCAGGTTCTGGCCGAGTGCGGCCAACTGCTCGGGGTTTGCGCCGAACATGGTCATGGGGGATCCGTTTCGTTCCGTGCCGCCGATCGGCGACACCCCAATGACGCACAGCGGCATCGTCGATTCGGAAAACATCGATGGTCGGCGTCTGGATCAGAGCAGCAGCAGAGGCAGCAGGAGCGCCAACGAGTCGGGCAGGTAGTCGCGCCCGTCGTGCGTCAACGACTGCACATGCACCCATTCGGCCCGCACGACCTCGCCATCGGCGAACGTGAACGGTCCAGGATGCACCAGCAGGTAGCACCGTCCGATCAGCGAGACATCGGCATCGTCGTACGACCCACCTCCGTTCAACGGCTGAGGTGCGCTCTCGATCCCGATCTCCTCGGCCACCTCACGCCTGGCCGCATCGTCGTAGGTCTCGCCGGACGACACCACCCCACCCACGGCGAGGTCCCACCGACCTGGCCACAGGTCCTTCAGCTCGCTGCGTTGGTGCACCAGCAGGCGGCCGTCGGGGTGCATCACGGCAACAAAGACTGCTCGATGACGCAGACGTTCGGCGCGCATCTGCTGTCGTCCGACCGTGCGCACCACGCGATCGTGTGCATCGACGATGTCGACCAGTTCGTTCACGCGTCGCCTCGGGTGCGGGATGGCATCTGCACGACCCGTGATTAGCATTTGGCAATGACGACCGAGACATTGCACGAGGAAGCTCGCGACCTGCTGGACGACATGACGCGGCTGCGCCGCACCCTGCATCAATGGCCAGAGGTCGGCAATCACCTGCCCGTCACGCGCCAGGTGGTGCTGGGCGCGCTGGAGGGCCTGCCGCTGGATCTCACTCTGCACGAGACCACCAGCGGTGTCGCCGCCATGTTGACGGGGGGCAAGCCGGGGCCCACGATCCTGCTGCGCGGCGACATGGATGCGCTGCCGATGCCCGAGCACACGGGCCTGGACTTCGCCTCAAAGGTCGACAACACCATGCACGCATGCGGCCACGACACCCACACCGCAATGTTGGTGGGCGCTGCTCGGTTGCTGTCGGCACGTGCGGCCGATCTGCCGGGCCGGGTGCTGTTCATGTTCCAGCCGGGCGAAGAGGGCCATCACGGCGCCCGATACATGCTGGACGAGGGGCTGCTGAACGTGGGCGCGCATGCTGTCGATGGCAGTGCCTCGCCCGTGACGGCAGCTTTTGCGATGCACATCACCTCGTCCAGCCCGATCGGGTACGTTGCCAGCCGAGGCGGCCCGGTCATGGCGTCCAGCGACACGATGCGCATCGTGGTGAAGGGCCGAGGCGGCCACGCCAGCGAGCCGTATCGCGCGCTCGACCCCATCCCGATCGCCTGCGAGATCGTGCAGGCACTGCAAACGATGGTGACCCGCCGCATCGACGTGTTCGACCCGACCATCGTGACGGTCTCGAAGATCACTGCGGGCACGACGTCGAACGTCATCCCCGACAGCGCCGAGATCCTGGGCACCATCCGCGCGGTCAGCGCGAAGACACGCCGCAAGGTGCACGACGGCATCCGTCGTGTGGCCGAAGGCATCTGCGCTGCGCATGAAGCTGATGTAGAGGTCGAGGTCACGTTGGGCTATCCGGTCACCGTCAACGGCGACGCGTTCACCGATTTCTCGATGGACGTTGCCGCCGACGTGCTGGGCAGCGACAAGGTTGTACGCCTGCCCAACCCGGTCATGGGCGCCGAAGACTTCAGCTATGTCATCGAGCAGGTTCCCGGCACCATGATGTTCCTGGGCGGCACACCGCGCGATCGCGACCTGGCGACCGCTCCGCCGAACCACTCCACCAAGGTCTTCTTCGACGAAGCAGCCATGGTGGAAGGCACCACGGTCTACGCCGCCGTGGCCATGCGTCACCTCGGTCTCGCATAACGGTCTCGCGAATCACTCGTCCGGGTGTTTCTCGTAGTCACATGCGAACGCGAGCGTAGGATCCCGAATGGCGGTGTCGTGACGGGCGGCACGAATTGGAAGGCGTGAATCATGAAGCGTGCGTTGAAGGCCGGCCTGTGCGCCGGCGTCTCGGTACTGGTCCTGACGAGTTGCGGCGGCGGTGCCGATACCAGCCAAGCTACGGATGCAACGTCATCCCAACCCGCTGTGGACAGCACGCCCGACACGTCGGCGGCCCAGACGTCCAGTAGCGAGGCGCCGACCCCAACGATCGTGACGACCACCGTTGCAACGGCGGCCACCGAGGCCGACCCGACGACCACAACGCTTCCAGCGGCGACCACCACCACCGTTGATCCTCGTCCGATCGATCCAGAGGACGAGGCGTTGGCGGTGGCCGCCACCCAGCAGGCTGCAAGTTTCGTAGCGCCGTGGATCGTGTTCGCCGAGGGTGGGCCCGCCCCGATTTCGACAGAGCTCTGCTCGTACCGGCCCGATGGAGCACTCACGCTGCTGACCAACGGCGCCTCGCAGGCTGGCCCGACGATGCAGCTCGGCGACACCGGCGCCTACGTCGGTTCTGGCGGCCTGGCGTTTTCGGACGAGACGCTGGCGATGGAGTACATCGCAGTTCTGAACACCGACGACTGGGCAGCGTGTCGCGTGGAGGGTCTGCAGCAGTTCCAGCAGGACAACGATTCGGTCTCCGTCGTCGAGCTGGCGACCCGAGAGTCGGAATCACTGAACCAGGATGGGTTCGAGAGCTACGCCGAGTTCTCGGTGAAGTCACCCGACGGAACGCTGGAACGAGTGGTGATGCAGAGCTTCTATCGATTGGGCAGGACGGTCATCATGCAGACCATCGAGTATGGAGCACTCAGCGACGCCGACCTGGATCGGCTGTTCAACGACGCGTACGTCGCGCTCTCCGACTCGTACAACCGCGTGAATGCGCTGCCATAGGCCCAGCCCGTATGCGCCCGCGGTCAGCTGGGCGTCAACGCGCCGGCGACGTCGAAGACCAGCGTCTGACCGGCACAACCCACTTCGGCTCCCTGGTCGACCACATCTCCGACCTTCGGGACGTAGCCGGCATCGGGAGTCACGGTGGTCAGCGTGCCACTGATCTGTTGTGGCACCGACACCCCATTCACGAGTTGACTCCCCGACAGGGTCAGGTCGACCACGCTGGACACGTCGCGTGACAACTGGTTGCCACCGCTGGTCGTGCACGTGGCGACGCGAGTCGATGTGATGACGAAGCGACCGGCCGTGGCCGGCACCGTGGTGAGACCTTGGTCGGTCACGGTGCCCGGCGCAAAGGTGCGCATCGAGAAGTTGCACCCGTCGGGAGCGCAATCGATGGCAAAGTTGAACACGGGAAGTGGCCCCGAGTACGTGGCGGAGGCCGCAGGGTCGGTGGGAATGACGGTCGCCCCGGTGGCTGCGGCAGCCGAGATGAGCCGCACGACCGGACCGACCACCGACGTTGTCGAGGTGACACCGACGGTCGTGCTGGGCAGCGCAGTAGATGTGGCTGAGTCTGCCGTGATCGGCGATGTGGCTGGGGAAGCGGTCGCTGCCGGCGGTGCCGATTCGGTGACGGTGACCGTGGCCCGGCCGGCAGCGTCGTCGCCCCCCGAACTCATGGCGATGGCAGTCACGACTCCGGCTGCGACCAGCACTGCGACCACGGCACCTGCCACCACCGCCGCAAACGGAACGCCGGCTGTTGCCGCGGTCGAGGCCTGTGTCGCTTGGTCTCGCTTCGATCGCACCTTCGGAACTCGGCGGCCGGTGACAGGTGCCCGTTCGCGTGCCAGCAGGCGCTGCGGGTCGGCGACCTTGCGGAAGTAGCGCGTCATGCCCTGACGTCCTGCAGCGAGAGCAGCGGCGGACGCACCGAGCAGTCGGCCACGCGCTGCAACGCTCGAACATCGTCGGCGTTGCCGAGCTGGGCGAGATCATCGAAAACCAAATCGACGATCTCGTCGAAGTGTTGGCCGGCAGTGATGATCGCGCCGGCGCGCTGCAACGGCGTGGAACGCCCCAGGCGATACAGATCGGAACCGCTGAACGACGTTCGATCGATGTACCACCCGTATCGATCCAACGATGGCTGCATCGACATGTCGACGAACCACTTCCGTAGCTCGCGGCGAGGGATGCGTTGGATTGCGCGCACGCTGGCTGCGGCGAACGCCAACGCTGCGGCCAACTGGTCGCCGCTCGCGTACTCGCCACAGAGCTCGAGTCGGCCCGGCCTGGGTCGCACCACCAGACCCGGCGACGTTGGCTGATCGAGCATCAACATCAGCACGGGGGCAAACACACTCGCCCACGTGCGAGCCAGCCGGTCGTCACGGCGCACCGTCCACGACACGCTGATGTGGGTGGAGAAACCGATCAACCGGTGGTCGGCTGGACATGCCTCGCGCAGCGCTCGTCCCGCCTCGATCGTCGCATCGACCGCTCGCGCAACGAAACCCGGTGTGACCTCGATCGGCGCAGTTGCGATCTCGGCCTCGAGACCATCGGCTGTGATGACCCCCCACGGCATTCGCGTCGCGAGTGGGTCGGCCGGATCTGCGCGTACCTGGCCCACCAGGAGCTGCGGCAGCAACTGACGAAAGTCGATCGGCTTCCCATGCAACGTCACTTCGAACTCGTGCTCGATGCCTACACGCGGCGCACGAATGCGTTGTGCGCGACGAACTGCTCGGGGCACAGATCTGAGTGCACGCCTGGGCCGCGTGCCAGCGACTCGTCGAAGCTCGCGATCGAGCTGACCCGAATCGAAACGATCGAGCCACTGCTGGTACTCATGACCCGGCATGCACGCTACGAACGATGACGAGCCGATGGTGACGCGCACGACGCAGATGTCCCACGTGACAACCTCGGCAACGACGTTGATCCCGTCACGCTCCCACCCATCTCGGTTCACCCGCCAGGCACCGCCCGCCCGATCTGCACCTGGCGACCGTACCAGCCGTGAACATCTGGAAGGATGGGCTTCCGACGATCGGTGATCGAGAAGGAGCGACAATGGGCGAAAAGGGGATCGGCGGAGCAGTGGCCGCGAGCTTGCCGGGCGCGAGCAGCCTGATCGAGAAGACGACGACTTCGGTGGTGACCTCGGTGACCGGGGTCGGATCGGATCTGGTGACGACAGTGCAGGAGAAGGCGGTCGGTGCAGTGGCCGATGAAGCGATCAGAGCAGCCCGCGAACGGTTGGCCGCCGAGCCCACGGTCGCCATCCCGCCGCCGGAGACCGAACCCGCCGAACCGGAGGAATGAGCAGCCTCGGCACGCAGGCAGTCGGTTACACGGTCAGGTCGGGGGTTGCACGGTCAGATCGGGGGTTGCACGGTCAGACGGAGGGTGACGAGCTCGAACGGGCGGAGGGTCAACGCAACGAAGCCGTCGGCGACGTCGATGCCCGATTGTGGCTCTTCCAGCGCGTTGCATCGGGCAGCGGACATCACCCGACCGTCGGCGCGCACGGCCACCGCTGTGCGGTCGCCGCATGCCTCGAACACGCGCACGATCAGATCGTCGCTGCCATCGTCGGCCCGCTTCACGGCGGCCAGTTCGATGCCCGGATGATCGAGCGTAACGACGGGCGCCGGATACCACCGGGCCGCAGGCGAACCGGTCGTGGAAGCAGTCGCCGGCACGAACCGCAGGGGCATGTTCAGGGCATCGGCCTCGGCGAGCACTTGGTGCAGGCCGGATCCGTGGGGCAACACCGAGTGGGTCACCTGGTGGTGGCCGTGGTCGGCGTCGGGGTCGGGATACCTCGCCGCTCGCAACAGCGATACCCGAACCCCACCGTCGAAGACGCTGTGGCCGTAGCGACCGTCGTTCAAGATCGCGACCCCGAAGGTCGGTTCGGCGACATCGACGAAGCGGTGTGCGCACACCTCGAACTTGGCTGCGTCCCATGGGCTGCTGGCATGCATGGGCCGGCGAACGTGACCGAACTGGATGTCGCACGTTGCGTCGGTGGCGTGCACGTCCAGGGGCACCATGAGTGACAGCAGCATCTCGTCCTCGTGCCAGTGGATGTCGAACGAGATGTCCAGGCGCGGGCTGCCCGCGCGCAACGTGTATGTCATCTCCAGACGAGACCGACCGAACGAGCGCACGACCCGCAGGCTGCACAGCAGCGGGCCCTGTTCGACGAACGAGACCGTCGAGTCAGCCGTGGCGGGAACTTCCTTGCCCAGCGAACGGGTCCACGCCTCGACGTCCCATGCGTCGTACTCCACGGGATGATCGGGTGCCAGCTCGACAGTGATCGAGCGGCCGACGGGCAGCAACTCGCGGCCGCGCATGACGTCGATGACCGACACGATCGTGCCGTCGAGGTCCCATTGCACGCACAGGTGCCGATTGGCCATGGTGTGCTCGGTGGTGACCAGATGGTCGTCGACCGGTTGAGCTTCGATTGGCGCGGCGCCCGAGCCCGGCACGTTCACAGCAAAGGCGTACCGCCCATCGGACAGCGTCTGTCGCGGCCCGTCGTTCTGTGGCGCGAGGGGGCTGACAGCCACACCCGACCTCGCAAACGATCCGGCGTTGGCGGCGATCGGCGACATCAACGCGAACCGATCGAACGCTCCCGAGATCAGTCGCTCCAGCGATTCGGCGACGCGCGTGTGCACCGCCTCGGCGTCGGCGTGCACCCACGCGATCGACGATCCCGGCAGGATGTCGTGGAACTGCTGCAGCAGCACGTCCTTCCACAGCTGGTCCAGTTCGACGGCGACCTCGTCGGGCACGTGGTCCACGGCGGCCCACCACAGCTCGGCTTCACGTAGCAGACGTTCGCATCGGCGGTTGCCCAGCTTGGTCTTGATCTGACTGGTCAGCGTGCCGCGATGCATCTCGAAGTACAGCTCGCCGCGCCACACGGGCACCGGCGCGCCGGCCATCACTTCGGCCTCGACGTTGTCGAAGAACTCGTCGCTGGTACCGAGGGTCAGCCGGGGCGCGCCGTCCAGATCGCGCATGCGCGCGGCGCGGTCGACCATCTCGCGGGTCGGGCCACCACCGCCGTTGCCATAGCCGTAGGGCATCAGCGCCCAATCGCTCCATCCGTGATCCTGGAAGTTGCGTTCGCTGAAGGCCATCTCGCCGCCCGTGACCTCGGCGTTGTAGGTGTCGACGGGAGGGAAGTGGGTCAGCACTCGCGTGCCGTCCAAACCCTCCCACCAGAACGTGTTGTGCGGGAAGCGGTTCTGCTTGTTCCAGCTGAGCTTCTGGGTGATGAACCGTTCGCAGCCACCGGCCGCGAAGATCTGCGGCAACGACGCCGGATAGCCGAACACGTCGGGAATCCACACCTCGTTGCAGCGAACACCGAACTGCTGGTCGAACCAGCGCTGGCCATGCACCAGTTGGCGCACCAGGCTTTCGCCGCTGGGCAAGTTCATGTCGGCTTCCACCCACATGCCTCCGACCGGCACGAACTGACCCGTGGCCACCTTGGCGCGCATCCGTTCGAACAGCGCGGGATACTGCTGTTGCATCCACTGGTACTGCACGGCCTGCGAGCACACGAACCGGTACTCGGGCCGATCGTCCATCAGGCGCACGGCCGATGCAAACGTTCGTGCACACTTGCGCATCGTCTCGCGAATCGGCCACAGCCACGCCGAATCGATGTGCGCATGGCCCACACCCACCACGCGCATCGAACTGCTGCGAGCGGGCAGCGACAGTGCCGGGGCCAGCAGCGCTCGAGCGGCCGCGGCCGTGGACGGCACGTCGGCCATGTCGATGCGATCGAACGCGGTCTGCAGTGTTCGCAACAGACGAGCGCGTCGTGGGTCGGCCAGGTCGAGCGCCAGCATCAGGTCGTTCAGGACCTCGATGTCCAGCAGCAGGTCGTACACATCGTCGTTGCGCTCAGCCAGATCGGCGCGTACGAAGCGGTACAGCGACCGGTCACCGGCGGTGGCCGGCGAGCCCATGGTGGTCGGTCGAAACGCCGCAGGCATGGACGGGTTCGAGGCCGCCTCGACCATCACGGTGAACGGGCCCGGTGGCAGTTGCGGCATCGGCACCGCTGTGCGCCGAGGGTGCACGCCCTGCAGGGGTTCGCCGTTCCACCAGACCAGCCCCTCGGCCTGGAAGCCGGCGCCGGCGGCGCGGAAGCCGAGGTCCAGCACCAGCTCCAGTTGTGGCGCCGCCCAGTGCGCGGGCACCTCCCCGCTGCAGCGGAACCACGTGGTGCCCCATGGCCTGCTCCATGCAGTGCCCAGCTGGAACGGTCGGAACGTCTGCGCGATGGCGACCTGGTACGTCACCGGTTCGCCCGGCGCATCCCACGCCTCGATCGTGAGGGCGGTGCCGCGCGGGTGCAATGTGGGCAGGATGCGTTGCCACAGCTCGCGTTCGATCCGCTTCTCGACGAGATTCCGGTCGTCGTGCATACCAGGACACTAGGCGGGGCCACCATCGGGTTCCCCCGGCCGTGCACAGTGGCCGCATGACATTCCCGTGACCATCCTGGTGTACAACATCGATGGTGGTGGGAACATCAGCTGTGCGGCGAGAGTCCCGTGTTCACGGGCTCGCGCCGCCCGGTGCATCGGTCGAGACCGAGACCTGACACTCGGTGACGACCTCAGACGGGTCGGTCCTGGCCGCGGCGAACCATTGACCGACTGATCGATGCGCTGTCGTGGACGGCGGCGCGGACGCTGTGTTCGACAGCGCCGCGCCGCTGGCACGGGACCCGTTCCTGCTCACCCATTCGGGTGGCAAGGATTTGACAATTGCGAAGGCGTGTCAGACTCAGGCGTCTTGAGTGACGACATCCACGTCGCAGTGCTCGGTCCCGTGCAGATCGCGGGGCACGGGGATACCACCGTCCTGTCCGGGACCAACCCACCCGCGCTGCGGCCCGGCTCGCCACCAGTTGCGTCCGGGCGCACCGGTGTTGCTGGTTCGGTCCTGAACAACGTGTTCAACACCGAGCCGCGCGTCGCCATCTTGGGTACCGTCGAACTCACCGGAGGCGGACGATCGACGTCGCTGCCCGGGACCAACCTGCCGGCGTTGCTGTCGATGCTGGCGCTGACTCCCGGGCGTCCGTTGGCGAACGACCGGATCATCGACGCCTTGTGGCCCGACGCCGATCCCATCCGCGGTCGCAGGTCGTTGATCTCGTTGGTTCACAAGCTGAACGCCACACTCGGTACGCACCTCGGCGCGGACAAGGCCGTCACGTCGGTCAAGTCGGTCGGCCGGGCATTGCGCATCGATCCGGCAACGATCGACATCGTCCGGTTCGATCGACAGCTGGCCGAGGCCGACGACCTGGTTGATGCCGGGCGGCTGGACGATGCAGTGGACGTTTACGAATCGGCGCTTGCGCTGTGGCGTGGCGAGCCGTTCGGTGGACTTGACCTGCCGTACTTCTTCGAGCCATCGGCTCGGTTGCGCATCGCCCGTCACCGCGGCGAGACGGCCCTGATCGACGCGTCGTTGCGCACAGGTCGCGGGGCTGCGCTGGTGCCGTGGCTACTGCAGCGCGTTGCTGCCGACCCGATGGACGAGCAGGCGGCCGCCGACGCAACTCGCGCGCTGTACCACGCAGGTCGCAGCGGCGACGCGCTGCGCGTCCTTCGCCGTTCCATGGACGAGCAGCGC
Organism: Acidimicrobiaceae bacterium; assembly: GCA_031380045.1. Lineage (GTDB taxonomy): Bacteria > Actinomycetota > Acidimicrobiia > Acidimicrobiales > Ilumatobacteraceae > VFMC01. Next base: position 15,876 of record JANNFQ010000321.1, on the reverse strand, counting down.
TCGCACGGCATCGAGCCCAATCCGGCCACGAGACGGCTGGAGCTGGACGTGCTGGACCACACGTTGGACCGCGGCATCGAGCGCCCGGTGCGCGACGGTCGCATCGTTGGCAGGTCGGTCCGACACACAGCGGACCTGATCGGGCGGCAGGCCGAGCGGGCCGTGCTCGATGCGTGGTACTCCAACCCAGCCGAAGCGACCGTCATGGTCATCAGCGGCGAGGCGGGCATCGGCAAGACGGCCATGCTCGATGCCTGGCTTGAAACCATCGACGACGACCGAATCGTGGTACGTACTCGATGCAGCCCCGAACAGATCCTGCCGTTCGAGGCCTTTGCCGGATTGTTGGGCGACGTACCCGATGACCTCGGCGATCGGGCCGACGCCGCCGAGCGCGTGTTCCCCACCTCGCGACATCTGCTGTTCGACGAGGTCGTCCGTCGCTTGGTGGCGCAGCCGGCGCCGGTGCGGTTGTTGGCGATCGACGATGCCCAATGGCTGACGGTTGCATCGGTGGCGCTGCTGAGGCATGTCTTGGGGCATCGAGACGTTGGGCAGCTGGGCATCGTGTTGACCGTTCGGTCGCCCGATGCCAGCGCCAACACCGCACTGGCCCAGTTGCTCGACGACCTGCAACGCGAGGGCGGCCTGTGCACCGTGCATCTGGGTCCGTTCCGGCCGGCGGAACTGGACGAGCTGATTGCCCGGCAGGACATGTCGTCGCCATCGGTCAACGGCGCACAGCTGTTGCGTTTGACGGGCGGCAACCCGCTGTTCGCGATCCACATGCTGCGTACCGGCGCCAACCATGATGAGCTCGACCTGGTCGCAGTGCCGCCAACGGTCGAGTCGATGCTGGGGCGTTACTTGCGACCGTTGACCCCAGCTGTGTTGCGCATCGTCGAAACCGCCGCGTTGCTGGGCGCCGAAGGCGACCCCACTCGGTTGGCGGCGTGTGCCGGCGCCACCGAATTGGAGGCGATGGACGCGCTGGACGAAGTCGGTGGCGGTCGGCTGATGCACGTCGAGCCGATCGGTGGTGCATACCGATTCGTGCACGACCTGGCGCGACGAACGGTGACCAGCGCTATCGGCGCGGCTCGAGCTGCCCACATGCACGTCCACATCGCCGAGGTGTTGGAAAGCGAGCAACGTCCCGACGCCTTCGCCGTTGCGCACCACCTCAGCGTGGGTCGTGATGCCGCTCCGGCGCCCAGGGTGGTGAAGGCGATCATGCATGCTGCCCGCCGAGCCCGTGACATGATCGACTGCGAGGGCTCCGAGAGCCTGGCCCAGGCGGTGTTGGAGCTCAGCGACGATCCTGTGGATCGGGCCGACGCACTGATACTGCTGGCCAACGCAGCGCAGATGCGGGGCGATCGCCAGGCCGTCGAGCGACACATCGCCGACGCGCAAGCGCTGGCCGCGCAGTCGGACACGCCGGCCGTGCTGGTGCGAACGGTGCACGTCATGGCCGACCATCACCGACGTGGATCCAATGCCGAACTGGTCGCGCTGATCGAGCGCGCATACGAGCGGGTGAAGCAGGCAGGCACGCCCGGCGAGTTGATCGAAGCGGTGTGGGCGCTGTGCCGTGAACGCCGCTACGAACGGCCGGAACTGCTGATCGACATCGCCGACGGGGCGCTCGCGATGGCGCGCGACTTGCCCACGCACGCCTCGCTGCTGCAGGCACTTCATGCCCGGATCATCGTCGGCCAAGCTGCGCTGGAAGATCTGGATCGCGTCACCGATTGGTGCAAAGAAGGCGTGGCGCTGGCCCGGCGCGAAAGAAACCCGATGATGCTGGCGCTGTTGCAGGGCGCAACGGCGCATACGTTGATGCAGTGTGGGCGGTTCGATGCCGCGCTTGCGGTTCAGACCGAGCTCGACCGTGCAGCCGACGCGTCGAACAGCCCGATCTTCCGGTGGAACACCGATGTGCGCAACGCCAGTTTCCTACTGGTACAAGACCGCCTCGACGAGGCCGCCGCGGCCATCGATCTGGCAGGTACGAGCGGGGCCGAGCTGGGCGATGCGCGGCCAGCTGAGGAGTTCGCCACGCAGATCGGGGTGCTGCACATGGCGCGCGATCAATTCGCCGACATACGTCAGCTGCTGCAGATCCATGCCGCGAACAAGCAGGAGACGATCTGGCATTGGGCCGTGGCGCTGGCCGAGGCTGCCGACGGTGACGTCGACGCAGCCAGTGAGAGGTACAGCGCGTTCGAATGGCCCGCCCACTCGGCGGCGCCGCCGCATTGGCTGTGGCTGCCCGAGCTGACCATCGCCGCCGAGGTGGCGCTGCGATGTGACGACCCCGAACTGGGTCGCGACATCGTGCAGCGCATCCAGCCGTACTGCCGTCACCATGCTGTCTTCGGCGTCACGCTGTCGCTGGGATCGATGTATCGCCCGTACGCCTTTGCCCTGGCAGCAGCAGGCCGGAGGGGCGAGGCGCACGCCGCCCTCGTGCTGGCGCGGCGCTCGAACGCAGACGCTGGGTTGGCCATGTGGGTGCGTCTCTGTGGCGAGGAGCGGCTCGTACGGGCGAGAATGGCGGGGTGATTCCGCCCGCAGTGACGATCCTGGGTGCAGTCACCGTGTCGGGACGGGATCGCATTGTGCCGCTCGGTGGCACGAATCTTCCTGCGCTCATGTGCGTGCTGGCCATCGCCCCCGGTCGCGCCATTGCCAACGATCGGCTGATCGACGCGCTGTGGCCCCACGCAGACGCGGTTCGAGGCCGACGGTCGTTGACGTCGTTGGTCCATCAGCTGAACCTGATCCTCGATCCGGTGCTGGCCGGCGAGCGCATCATCCGCACGGTGAAAGGGGTCGGCCGGACCCTGCGCATGGATCCCTGGTCGATCGATGCCGTGCGCTTCGAGCGTGGAGTGGCCGAGGGTGAAAGACACGCGATGGCAGGCCGTCACGACGCCGCCGCGAACGAACTGATCGACGCACTCTTGCTGTGGCGCGGGGTGCCGTTCGGCGGTCTCGACATGCCGATGCTCGTCGAACCGGCAGTGCAGTTGCAGTCGTCTCGCGCTCGTGCCGAAACGATCCTGTTCGACTCGGCACTTCGTGTTGGCCGCGCTGCTGAGTTGCTTGACCTCTTGGAACGAAAGGCGCAAGCAGATCCCGAGGACGAGCAGATCGTTGCGGCGCTGGCTCGCGCGCTGCATCAGCTGGGCCGGCGCGACGACGCCTTCGGGGTGATCAGCGATTGCATCGAGCGATTGGGTCGTCGTGGCATCGAGCCGACGCCACCACTGCGTCGCCTTGCCGCGGCCATCGTCGAGCGCACCGTGTCTGCGGTCGAGTCGCCAGCGCTGCATCCAGCGCTGCGCAGGCGGGGCAAGGCGCAACCCGAACTCGTCGGCCGGCACTCAGAGCGTGCGTCCATCGGCAACTGGTTCGTCGGCGCAACTGCACCGAAGTCGGTTGGTCGCGGGCTGATCATCGCCGGCGAACCGGGCATCGGCAAGACGGCGGTGCTGGACGCTTGGCTGCACGGCATGACGGGCAGCGCGATGGGCGGCATGGTGTTCATTCGTTCTCGATGCAGCCCCGAGCAGATCTTGCCGTTCGAGGCGTTCGCGTCGCTGCTCGCCTCGGACCGGTCGGTCGAATCAGCAGATCCCTCAGACGAATCGCACGATCGAAAGCACCTGTTCGATCGAGTCGCCGACCGGTTGCAGGCGATGGATGTTGATCAGCCGGTGTTGCTGGCGATCGACGACGCGCACTGGATGACCCCGTCGTCGGTGGCGCTGCTCGAGTACCTCGTCACCAGCGATCGCCTCGGTCGCGTGCGCTTCGTGCTCACCCTTCGGCACCACGAGTTGCGAGCGAACGAACCACTGCGTCGTCTGGTCGCCGAGTGGCAGACGGCGCGTCGCATCGAGACCCTGACGCTCGGCCCGCTCTCAGATCCCGAGATCGAACTGCTGGCCACTCGGCACGTGCCTGCCCAGCACGATCGATCGGCTGCCGTGTTCCAACCCGGCGGGCTGCGAGCGCTCACAGGCGGCAATCCGCTGTTCGTGATCCAGGTCGCGCAGGCCGCCACCCGCGGTCCGGCGGTGCCTGCAACCGTCGAGCGGCTGCTCGGTCGATACCTCGACGGGTTGGCATCGGGTCAGCGACGCGGCGTCGAGACGGCGGCATTGATCGGAATGGTCGGCTCGTTGGAACGCGTCGCCCGATGCACCGGTCGGACCGAGCTCGACGAGATCGACGCGCTCGACTCGGTGGGCGGCGGGCGTCTGTTGCATGTCAGTCCGATCGACGGCTCGTACCGATTCGTACACGAGCTGGCCCGTCACACCGTGACCCAACAGATCCCTCCTGGCCGCGCGATGCGACTCCACCTCACCATTGCCGACGGCTTGTCGCTCGAACGCGAGCCCGATGTCTTCGCAATCGCGCATCACCTGCGCCTCGCTGGTCCGGTCGCGTCGCCGGATCGCGCTGCCGATGCGATGTTGTCAGCGGCTCGTCTGGCTCGCGAGTTCGGAGACTTCGAAACGTCGAAGGCACTTGCTGCGCACGCATTGCGCACCACCGACGTGTCCGCCGTCCAGGCCGACGCGCTGGTGCTGATGGCCAGCGGCGCTCAGTCGCTCGGCGACCGCGAAGCAGCGGCGGAACACATCAGCAGCGCCGTTGCGCTGGCGTTGGAGTCGAACGCCACGGCGGTGCTGGCCAGAGCGCTGTTCGTGAAGTCGGCAGTGATGTGCTTCTGGGGCAACGACGATCTGGTCGAGCGAGTCGAGCAATCCAGCGGCTGGCTGCGCGATGACGGTGCGTCGGTAGCCGATGGGACCGACATCGTCGAGGTCATCTGGGCGATGTGTCTCGACCGGCCGGCACACGCGCTGCTGGCGCGACAGAGCTTGGCGGCGCGTGCGCTACGCGCGGCACGGGCCAGTGACAACGCCCTGGCGATTCTGCAAGCGCTGCACGCCAGCCAGCTCGTCGGGCAGATGATGCTGACCGATCCCGACACGGTGCTCTCATGGTGCGACGAAGGGCTGGATCTCGCCAGAAGCACCGGTCACCTGATGATGTTCAGCCTGATCACCTCGCAGAAGATCACGGCACTGATGCGTGCCGGCCGGGTGTCACAAGCGCAGGCAGTCCTCGAGCAGATGATCTCGGCCGGTCAGCAGGTTCCAGACCTCGCCCTCCGTTGGGCCAACATCGGTCGCCGGGCCAGCCTGGCGTTGGTGACCGACGACCTGGCGACAGCCGAGCGGTTGATCGCCGAGGCACGCGGCGTGGGCGAACCGCTGGCGGGTTCGCGCCCCGCCGAGGAGTACATCAATCACATGGGCGTGCTGCATCTGGCGAACGGCTCGTTGCCAGGTCTGCACCACCTGTTCGGCGCGTGGGTCGACCAGCCGCCCAGTTCGGTGTGGCACTGGGCCGTGGCCTCGGGCGAGCTGATCGATCCGCTGGACCCTGGGGCCATCGAGCGTCTGGAAACGTTGGCTGCCAACGCCGGCAGCCCGCTGCCACCGCACTCGGAGTGGTTGCCCGAACTGACGATTGCCGCCGAGTTCGCATCGCGCAGCGGTGATCACGAGCTCGGCAAGATCGTGGCGCGCTGCATCGAGCCATTCGTGCATCATCACGCGGTGTTCGGCCTGGCGCTGTCGCTGGGTTCGATGTGGCGGCCATATGCGCTCGCGTTGGCGGCCTCTGGAGACGACCGCAGCGCGCGCGAGGCAATGGCCACTGCGCGATTGGTGAACGCCGGCGCGGGGCTGTCGTTGTGGGAACGCCTGTCTCACCTCGGGTGAGAGCCCCGTTGAGAGCCACGGCCCCGGCACGGGTACGGTTCGGGGCATGAGCGACGCGTCCAGCCCTGCACCCGCAACGATCGACGAGCGCCCGCGGCCGTTGACCGGTGTGCGTGTGTTGGATCTGACACGCGTGCTCAGCGGACCGCACTGCACACGCATGCTGTGCGACCTGGGTGCCGACGTGGTGAAGGTCGAGCCACCCGCGGGCGACATGACTCGCTTCGCGAATCCGCGAGTCAACGGGCTGTCCACCTACTTCGTGCAGCAGAACACCGGCAAGCGCAACGTCAGCTTGGACATGAACCATCCGGAATCCGTCGAGTTGTTGCTGTCACTGGCCGAGCAGTGCGACGTGCTGGTCGAGAACTTCCGCCCAGGCGTCATGGACCGCATGGGTCTCAGCTACGACACCGTCTCACAGCGAAACCCGCGCATCGTGTACGCGTCGATCAGTGGTTACGGGCAAACCGGTCCGTGGGTGCATCGGCGTGCGTACGCGCCGGTGGTCGGTGCCGAGACAGGGTTCACAAAGGCACAGGGCGACGCCCGCGCCCGCACCGAGGGCACGCCCACCTACAGCAACGATCCACACAGCAACGCCGATGTTTACACGGGCATGGAGTGCGCTGCCGCGATCCTGGCGGCGCTGTTCCAGCGTGAGCGCACCGGGCGTGGCGACCGCATCGACGTGGCCATGGCACAATCCATGCTGTACATCAACGAGCACGTGCACGATCACCTGTGGGATCGTCCGGCCGACGATTCGTGGATTCGCAGCTTCGGTCCGGGCGACTATCCGGTGCTCGCTGCAGCGAACGGCGAGACCGTGGTCATCAGTGGCCACCCGGCCGAGCGCGGCACGTTCGAACTGTTTGCCGGTGCCATCGGCCAGCCGCAACTGGGCACAGATCCTCGATTCGTCGATGTGCCCACGCGTTTGACCCACCTTGGCGAGCTCATCGAGGTGCTGCGCGCGTGGGCCGTGACGGTGTCCACGCCCACCGAGATCGAAGAGATCCTGTCGCGGCACGGCCTGGCGACCGGCACGTTGCGCACCGTTCGCGAGATCTGCGACACCGACTGGGCGGCCGACCGCGAAGTCGTGGTCGAGGTGTCGGATCGCGGCGAAGGCATGTTGCGTATTCCCAACGCGCCGTGGCGGTTTGCCAACAGCGACGTGTCGATCAGGGGTGAGCCGCGATATCGCGGCGAGGACAACCGTTCGGTGCTCAGCGAACTGCTGGGTCTGGACGACGCGTCGCTCGACCGACTGGAGGCGACCGGAATCCTGTCCAGCCGCCTACCCAGCGGTCGGGATCGATGACGCTGAGGTTCCCTGTTCAGCCGATGAAGGCGGCGATCGGCTCACTGCCGCCCGAGTCGGACGACCGGAACTGGGCGTACGAGATCAAGTGGGATGGCTATCGCACCGTGCTGTTCGTCGATGTGCCCGCACAGCGGGTGCGCGTCCAGAGCAGCAGCGGTCTTGATGCCACCGCGACGTACGCCGAGCTCGGCGGCATCTGGCAGGACATCAATGCCCAGAGCGCAGTGCTCGATGGCGAGATCGTGGTGTTCGACGACGACGGGCGACCAACCTTCGAGGGCTTGCAGCGGCACGACACCCAGGTCATGTTCCAGGCCTTCGACCTGTTGTCGGTCGACGGCCACGATGTGATCTCGATGCCCTACGAACAGCGTCGCGAGTTGTTGCAACAGGTGGTCGAACCGGGGGCGAATTGGTCGGTGCCGGCATACCGCGTCGGGGGTGGTGCCGAACTGCTGGCGGCTACGGCCGAGCAGGGTTTGGAGGGGGTGATCGCCAAGCGTCTGGGCAGTGTGTATCAACCGGGGAAGCGCACCCCGAACTGGCGCAAGGTCAAGAACCGGCGGCGTGTCGAGGTGGTGATCGGTGGCCGCACCGCCGGGTCGGGCAACCGAACCAACTCGTTCGGCGCGCTGCTGGTCGGTCGATACGACACCGATGGTGTCCTCCGCTTCGCCGGTGGAGTGGGCACCGGGTTCTCGCAACGCACGCTTGGCGAGCTCTCTGACCGCTTCGCCCAGCTCGACCAGACCGAGTGCCCGTTCACCCCCGTTCCACCACGCGAGTACACCCGCGATGCGCGCTGGGTGCGGCCCGTGCTGCACGCCCTGATCGAGATCGCCGAGTTCACCAACGAGGGCTACGCCCGCCACGCCAGCTTCATCCAACTCGTCTGACGCCCGCCCGCCCGACGACCTGGAACTGGGGCGTGGAGCGCGCGCGTTGACGCCCGCCCGGCCGACGTGGAGCGGTGGGTTGTCGAGAAGTCCACCGCGACGGTGCGCAAGTCGACAAGCCGAAGCTCCAGCGCAGGCGACCGGACACCCAGGGGCCGATCGGTTGCCGCTCGCGTCACCTTCTTCCGACAACGTCGGGTCAGGCGGGGGTGAGTGAGTCGGCGATGAAGCGGAATGCTTCCGGCGTCACCCGATTCCAGTAGCCGCGGGTGTGCGCGCCGGGCGAGTACGACTCGATCGCGGGGCCACCGGGGATGTGCGATGCCATCGCCACCACATCGTCGTGCAGCGCGTCGCCCGTTCCGCACCACACAGCGGTGCGCGCGGGATCCAACTCATCGGCGTGATGCGCGACCTCGTCGTCGCGACCCACCGCCGGGCTGAGTGCGGCCACACCCCGCAGCAGGCCGGGGTTGCGGATCTCGGCCAATAGCGCGCCGTAGCCGCCCATCGACCACCCATACGCGGCCAGGCGACTGCTGTCGAAGCCGCGGTCGGCGCACCACGCCGGCACTTCGTCCAGCAACATCCGTTGCGGATCGTCGCCCTGACCATCGCCTGCCCACCTGGTACGGCCGCCGTCGGCGCCGGCGAGGACGAAGGGCGGCGCGCCGGCTTGCACCGCTGCCGTCAGGAACTGGCCGAAGCCGAAGCGCTCGTAGTCGGCGGTAGTGGCACTGGCGCCATGCAGGATGAGACAGACCGGCAGGCCGCTGCCGTCGCCGTAGCCATCGGGCACCGCGGTGAAGAAACCCACCTGCCGGCCACGAGCGCTGGACACCTTCAGGTCCAGGCTGATCAGGCCCGCCGACGTCTGAGGGATCGTGCCGTCGGGACCCGTGTCGGTGAACATTCGCCGAACCCGTTGTGGCACGGGCAGCATCCCGGTCGCCGCAGCTGCTGTGCCCATGGCTGCCAGGGCGGCCAACGACGCGACGGCACCGATCGCGAAATGGCGACGATCGGTCGTCGCGAGAACGGGCGGATCGGTCTCGACCACGCTCGACACCCTAGAAGTCGGTGGCGTGCAATGGGCCGCGGCCAGCAGGCCGTTCTGGCAGGCTGGGTCCATGGTTTCTCGCGATGACGCGCTGGCCCTCGATGCGGCAGATCCTTTGGCCACATGGCGCGAACAGTTCGATCTCACAGCCGGCGGTGCGGGTGGGCACGAGCTGATCTACCTCGACGGCAACTCGTTGGGTCGCACGCCGTTGCGCACCTTCCAGCGGATGGACGAGGTGTTGCGCGACGAGTGGGCGTCGGGCTTGATCAGATCGTGGGACGAGTGGGTTCACAGGCCGCAGGAGGTCGGCAACCTGCTGGCACCGCTCATCGGCGCTCAGCCGGGTGAGGTCATTGTCCACGACTCGACCACCATCAACCTGTACCAGTTGGTGCATGGCGCGATGGCACTGCGGCCGGATCGCACGGTGCTGGCCATCGATCAGGACGACTTTCCCAGCGATCGCTACGTGGTCGACGGCATTGCCGCGGCCACGGGTCGCACGGTGCGATACGGGTTCGAACGGTTGGACGACGTCGCCGTGATCGTGCGCTCGGTGGTCGACTACCGCACGGCCGAGGTGGTCGACGTGGTCGCCGAAACGGCGCGCGCTCACGACGCCGGCGCGATGGTGATCTGGGACCTGTCGCACGCCGCCGGGGTGCTAGCGGTAGACCTCGGTGCAGCGGGCGCTCAGCTGGCGGTCGGCTGCACCTACAAGTACCTGAACGGTGGTCCGGGCTCGCCCGCGTTCACCTATGTGGCCCACGATTTGCAGCCGCGTATCACCCAACCGATCTGGGGCTGGTTCAGCCAGCAGGACCAGTTCGCGATGGGCCCCACCTACACGCCGCGCACCGACATCGCCCGCATGCTCATCGGCACGCCGTCGATCCTGGCGCTGACCGGTGCCGAGGTCGGCATCGGTCTGTCCGCGGCCGCCGGCATCGACGCCATCGCCGCCAAGGCACGCGCGCTGACCGCGCTGGGCATCGACCTCTGCGACCGGCTGGGCTTGTCCACGTGCACGCCGCGTGACGAGCTGCGTCGCGGTGGCCACATCTCGGTGGTGCACCCCGACGCGCGAACACTGACAGGTCGGCTGATCGAGCGCGGCGTCATCCCCGACTTCCGCGAGCCCGATCTGGTGCGGCTGGGCATGTCGCCGTTGACCACCCGGTACGTCGACGTGTTCGACGGCATCACGGTTCTGGCCGACCTGGCCGCCCAGCCGCGTGACCAACACTGACCCCGCGGTGGCGCGCACCACGCTGTCGCCGCGGTTGGCAGCAGCGATCGTGTTCTCCACCTCGGCCGTGGTCCTGGTGCTGGAAACGCTGGCCGGCCGGCTGTTGGCGCCCTACGTGGGCGTTACGTTGCAAACCTTCACCGGCATCATCGGAGTGGTGCTGGCCGGCATTTCCGTCGGCAACTGGCAGGGCGGTCGGTTGGCCGATCGCTTCGACGCACGCATGTTGTTGCCGCCGACGATCGTGTTGGGCGGTGCCCTGTCGATCGCCGCCGTGCCGTTGATCCGCATCTTCGGCGGTGCCGACCTGGGCGCCGGTCCGACAGGCATCGTGCTGTTGGCGACGGTGGCGTTCTTCATGCCGTCGGCCGTGCTCAGCGCGGTCTCGCCGATGGTCGTCACCTTGCAGTTGGCCGACGTCGATCACACCGGTCGAGTGGTCGGCCGCCTGTCGGCCATCGCTACCTCCGGCTCGTTGGTCGGCGTCTTCCTGACCGGCTTCGTGTTGGTGGCAGCGTTCCCCACCACACCCATGGTGATCGCGATCGGCGGCGCGCTCGTGATGGGTGGCATCGTGCTGTGGGTTCATCTGGGTCGCTTGTCGTCGCAGCAGCACATGGTCGGCTTGGTGGCCCTGGCGATGGCGTCGTCGGCCCTGGCCATTGCCGCACCGCGACCGTGCGACATCGAGAGCGCGTACTTCTGCGTCAACGTGCTGCACGATCCGGCCCGACCCTCTGGTCGCATCCTGCTGTTGGACGACCTGCGGCACTCGTATGTCGACTTGGACGATCCCACGTACCTCGGGCTGTCGTACGCGCAGGCGATGAGTGATGTCGCTGCGGCGCTGGCCGCGCCCGGGACACCCATCCACGCGGTGCACATCGGCGGTGGGGGCTTCACGATGCCTCGCTATCTGGCAGCCACTCGGCCCGGCACGACGAACACGGTGCTGGAGTTGGATCCCACGTTGGTCGAAGTGGCCGAGGACGACCTGGGCTTGGTGGTCGACGACCATCTGCACATCACCACCGGCGATGCTCGGGTCAACCTGCGCAAGCTTCCCGACGCCAGCGCCGATCTGGTGATCGGCGATGCATTCGGTGGTCAAGCGGTGCCGTGGCACCTGACCACCCGCGAGTTCGTTGCCGACATCGCCAGGGTGATCGGCGACAACGGGGTGTACACGGTCAACCTGATCGATCGGCCGCCGCTGGGTTTCGCTCGTGCCGAGGTCGCCACGTTGCGCGCCGTGTTCGCACACGTCGCCGTCATCGCGCCACCGGAGCGGATCGACGGGCAGGAGGGTGGCAACTTCGTGTTGGTGGCCAGTGCGGCCACGCTGCCGCTGCAAGCCATCGCCGATCGCAACGCCTCGCGCGATGACGACGACCGCGTGGTCGGAGACGCCGCGGGACTGGACCGATTCGTCGGTGGCGCCGACGTCTTGACCGACGATCACGCCCCTGTCGACCAACTGCTGACACCCGAGAACTGAGCCCGGATCAGTCGGTCAGGTCAGCTGGGCCAAGGAGACGCCGTCGTCGGCGGGCAGGCTGGGCTGAGCAACGGCGAACACTTCGATCTCGGTCAGCTCGACCAAGCCACCACTGATCGTCATGAACGCGATGTCGGCGGCGTCGCGGCCCGTGGCGATGCGCACCAACGAGGTGCGCGGGGCCAGTCGGGTCGCGTCGACCACATGCCACGCGCCATCGACGTGCGCCTCGGCAACGGCATGGAAGTCCATCGGGTGCAGACCGGGCGCGTAGACCGACACCACCCGAGCCGGTACATCGTTGGCGCGCAGGAACGCGACGACCAGATGGGCGAAGTCGCGGCACACACCCTGGCGGGCCAAGAACGTCGCGACCGCACCGTCGGTTGGCCGGCTGGAACCACTGACGTAGGTCAGGCGCGCCCCAACCCAGGTGCTGACGGCGGCCAGCAACTGGTGGCCCTGCAGGTGGCCGAACTCGGCCTTGGCCATCGGCCCCAGCCGGTCGGATTCGCAATACCGGCTGGGTCGCAGGTAGGTGATGCGCTCGAGCGCCTCGATGGCTTCGAACTTCGGCATCGTGGGATCCACGTTGGGGTCGGCGGCCAGCACCGAAGCGTTGTACTGAACCGACAACCGCCCGGCCGTCAGCCCAGTGATCTCGTGCAGGCGGGCACCGACGGGTGCGCCGATCTCGTCGATGGCAACCGGCTGCCCGTCCAGCTGAACCACCAATGACTCGTGGTCCAGGCGGTGCAGCGCAGACACCGCGACAGACAAGACGACCGAGGCCGGCGACGAGATGGTGGCACCCAGGCGAACCGCAACGTCGCGATGGACGTTCGGGATCATCGCCGGCTGTTCCATGACTGGCATCATGCCGCCATCGACTGCAATCGGCGCACGAAGCGGGCGATGTCACCCGAGAACGCAGCGTGAACTTTCTGCATGCCGCTCCCAGTAGTTGACTGCGACGAGCTCAGCCGATCGCGTCGCACACTCCGTGACGTTCGGTCGGAGTTGTGGTCGACCACGCAGCTACGGTCCCGCCGCATGACCACCGCTCGTCGCATCTGGGATGCAGTAGAACCCATTGCCGCCAACGTCTACTTCGCTCCGGAGGTGCACAGCGCCTTCCAGGGCATCGGCTTCGATGGATCCAGCGGTGGCGCGAATGGCATCAAGTACCCCGACGGCGTCGCCTACTTCACCAGTCGTGGCGCGTGCCTGGGACCGAACGTCGACGGGCGTCTGGTTGCTTCGGCGTTCGGCGTCTTCAAGCCGGAAGTGGTGGTTGCCGCTGTTGCCGAGGGGTGGAAGCGCACCGATCAGCCCACGATTCTCGAAGCCAGGCAGCGCGGCTCGGTCGATTCGTTGCGACGTATCATCGGCGACGAGCCCGCGGGTCTCTCGTGGGCCACCGACGTGTTGCGGCGAATGGCCGAGGCCGCGCCCAGCGAGGGCCGCGCGTTGTTCAACGGATTGCTGTCGCTGGGCATCCCCGCCGATCCGATGGCTGCGTTCTGGCGCGTCACCGATCTGGTGCGCGAGCATCGCGGCGACAGCCACATCGCTGCGTGGATCGCCGCCGATCTGGACGCCACCGAGATCGGCTTGCTGACCGATCCGTGGCGCGGGCAGCCGCTGCGTTCATGGGTGCGCTCGCGAGCCTGGAGCGAGGACGAGCTGGAGTCAGCATGCGAGCGGCTGCGGTCGCGCGGCCTGCTGGACGGCGACGAGCTGACCGAGCGCGGCCGAACGCTGCGCGAAGACGTTGATGTCGCCACCGATCGAATGGAACGCCGCGTGGTCGACGCATTGGGCGACGATGCTGATCGCCTGTTCGAACTGATGGACGGTTGGGGCGAAGCAATCGTCGCGGCACACGGATACCCGGCCCGCGTCCGCTGGCCGCAATGAGTTGCATGCTCGGGGGCGGGCGACTCGTGTGAAACGCCGACGAGCCGACCAGAGGGGGGTTCTGGTCGGCTCGTCAGATTGAGTGGCAGCTGGCTTGTGGTCAGGCGGCTGCGGCCATGTCGACTTTGGCGAACACGTCGGGTACGGGGTACTCGCCGAGTACGTACAGCAGGATCGATACGTGTTGGGCATCGATGATCTGGATGGAACCGGCGAGCATGATCGCGTCTTTGTCGGTCAGCACGTTTTGTGCGTTGAGGTAGGTGGCGGCTGCGATCTGTTCCAGCATCAGTGCCAGTTCGGCCGCTCCGGCTACGTCTTTCACCTTGGCGAACGCCTCGTCGACGGTCGGCTTGAGTGTCGCGTTCGGTTCGGTGACTGCGTCGCCGCCTGCGCCGGTGATGACACCGTTCCACGCGTCGAGTTGTTCTTGGTGCTGGGCCATGGCCACGGTGACGAACTCGGCGACTGCGGGTGGGACGTCGCCGAGTGCACCGGCTGTGGCTGCGTCGAGGGCTGCCGCGTAGGTGCCGACGGCCAGGACTTCCAGGCTGGCAGCGAGCATCGCGACGTCGAGATCGACGTTGCCGTCGGGTGCCATCGTGGTGTCAGCACCGACGGTGGTGTCAGCACCGACGGTGGTGTCGGCCCCGACGGTGGTGTCGGCGGCGGGGTCGGTTGCGGGTGTCGATCCGCCGGTGGATGGTGAGGTGGCAACGGCGTCGTTGCTGTCGCTGCCACACGCCGCGGCAACCAGACCGGCGCCGATGACGGCTGCTCCGGCCAGGATGTGGCGTCGGGTGAGGGTGGGGCTGGTCATTTCCGGCTCGTTCACTTGACGGCTCCTTCTTCGGGTGGGCTGGCCATGGTGACGCCTTCGAAGGCATCGGGGAACGCGACGCTGCCGGCCGCGGCGGGCAGCTTGGCGACATCGGCGCCGAGCGGGATCGCGATCAGTTCTGGGGCGCCGCCATCGAGCAACGCGCCCACGGCTCGCAGGGTGGCCAGGTGCTGGCACTCGACTCCCATGACGCTGGCCATCAGCACCCGCGAGGTGACATCGGTGTAGCGGTTGAGGTCGGCCAGATAGGTTTCGGTGGCGACCTGCTCGAGCGTTGCCGCCAACTTGACGACATCGATCGGTGCCAACAACGTGGCCTTGGCTGCTTCGACGACCGGTGTGTACTTCGGGTTCGTTTCGGTCTGGTCGGTACCACCCAAAACTTTGGTCTGCGCCGAGAACGCCTGGCGGTGTTCGTCGTGCTGCGCCATGGTGGTCTCGGCGAACTTGACGATGACTGGGTTGCCGTCCTTGATGAACGGCAACGTCAACGCGGCGCCGTAGGTGGCAACGGCCAACAGTTCCAACGACACAGCGGTCTGCAACTGCATCACATCAATATCACCGTCCGCCGCTGCGGCGCTGCGAGCGAACGCCGCAGTAACGACGCCGGCACCCAACACCCCGCCGACCGACAACGCGAGCCGGCGGATCAATGTTTGGCGTGAGTTCTGGAACGCTGTGGTCGCCAACTCGTCTCGGGTGGTGCCGGCCCGGCGGCGATCGGCCGCGAAATCGGTGAGGTCAGGCAGCGTGGTGCGGGCCACGGCCATCGCGTCGGTATGCAGATCTTGCGATTCCTCGATCAGCAGATCGAGCGCACGATCATCGACGCGGGCGCGTTTGTGCAGGACAGTCATCAGGATGCTCCTTCAGGTTCGTTCACGGATGTCTACGGGTACCACTGCAAAGCAGCACCCGCCATCGACACGCCACCAAAGTCCGGAGCGACGGCCTATGTGCGGACCCCAGTACCCAATCGCTTAGTACTCAAACGAACTCCTTCGGGTGATTCAGCCGCCAGACACGGCTGCGCGAGCCGCGCCCGCTGGCCGCGATGAACCGCCGTAGGAGTCTTCAGCCGACTTCCGGTCCGCAGACCGGTCGTGGACAACACGATGGCGGACCGGAACCGGACGTCGGTGGGGTCGGGCGGTGTCGCCGGACTTCCGGTCCGTGAGCCGGTTGTGGAGAGCGCGTTGGCGGACGGGAACCCGAAGCTGGCCGGAACGTCCGCCACAAGGCGGCCGCTTGCGGAGGTTCAGGGGC
>JANNFQ010000303.1:0-12674 GCA_031380045.1 Acidimicrobiaceae bacterium | reverse complement strand
CCTACCTCGGCACCGTCGACTTCAACCTCAACACGGTCTTCAGTACGCCAGAAGGCACGCAACTCGCGATCGACACCTCGCACACCCTCACGCCCGCCATCGTCGAGTACGCGATCGACGAATGCGGGCTCTCCTTCGGCGGCGAACAGCAACCGCCGCCAACCACGACCTGAGCGCTGCGTATGCTCGGCGTACGCGTGCAGGTCCGCGCCGAGCGCAAGCTCGTGCGGGTGTTCCACCCCTCGCCGCAGATCAGGGTCCACCCACGCCAGCAGCCCCGTCACCGCCTGCAAGCGAGCGCTCGACGCCGAGGCGTCAACGTGCCCTTGATCGGCCGGATGCTCGAACGAGCAACCGAGAACACCGAACCCGAAGCGTCGCCGGCTCCGTCGTCAACGACTCGGGTCGCTCGTGACCCGGGCGCACAGGGGAAACGACGCCGAGCGTTGTCGATTCGACAACACCAAGTGGACCTTCAGGGACGGCTTTCGAACCCCCCGCACCACTTCGATCGGGCGGTTACGCTGCTAGCTTCCCTCATGTCACGGCGCAACCGTCCGCCGATCCGCCGTCTCGGTCGGCAAGCCCGACGCAGGCTCGAATCATCTGAGGTCGCAGCTCTCATCCGCAGACGAACCGCTGGTGCAACCATCGCAGCGCTGGCCAGCGAGTTCGGAATCCATCCCACCACCGTGATCGGGCACTGTCAGCGAGCCGCGACTCGGCCTCGAAGAGATCCGTCATGTTGACGGTCGGCACCGCGCCCGGGCTGGTCCTGGTCGGGCCGAGTCGCGCCGAGATCGGCCCCTGGCGATCAGTCGCCGAGCACGTCGTCCGCCGCCGCCAGGAGTTGGGATCTGAGCGCGGGAACATCGCGATCGACCACTTGGCCGATGACGTCCTGGTCGATGTGGAAGTACGCGTGGGCCAGGATCACCCGCGTGCCGATGATGTCGCGCCAAGGAATCTCGGGATGAGCTTGCCGCGTTTCGTCAGAGACGTGAGAGGCAGCTTCGCCAAGGACCTCGATCCAGCGTTGCACGGCCGCCTGGATCACGGGGTCGCTGGCCAGCGCAGCGCGATCCGACGCATGCCGGATCAGGAGATCGCACATCTCGATCATGTCGAACAGGCGGTCTCGGTCGCCCCTCACAGCTCGATGGCGTCGGCCAGCACGCGCTCGGCAACCCGCGGACGAAGCCCAGCTTCGGTGACGACATCGACGTCATGACCGAGTAGATCGCGAAGATCCATCAACAATCCACCGAGGTCGAACAGCCCCCGGCTCGACTCGAGATCGACAAGGAAGTCGATATCACTCGCTTCGGTCGCGTCACCCCGGGCCACCGACCCGAACACCCGGACCCGCGAAGCACCGCGAGCGTGTGCGATGCGGAGGATCTCGCTGCGACGAGTCCGCAGGTCGATCAACATCGGGACAGCCATGGCCTAGAGGATACCCCGGACCTGGAACGCATGCGGGGAGCGAGTTCGACTGTTGTCAACTCCACAACGACGAGTGGGCGCAGAGGGACTCGAACCCCCGACATCTGCCTTGTAAGGGCAGCGCTCTAACCAACTGAGCTATGCGCCCGCATCACGGGAAGCGACATGTTACCGGTGGAGTGTCGGCAGGCCCGGCCGTTACAGACGGCCGGTGTGGCGACTCGTGCCGTGTTCCTCGACGTCAGACCATGGCGCGGCGAGCGGCGATCAGCGGCTGCAGCAGCGAGGTCGTGGCCGCGGCAATGGGCGTGCGTCGCGACTCGTGCGTCAGCGTGAACAGGTCGCGATCCCACAGGTCAACCACGACTGCGCCCGCCTCCAGGCAGATCAGCGTGCCGCCGGCGAAGTCCCACACCCCGTGCGCGTCCACGATGCAGTCGACGTATGCGTCCAACACGCCAGCGGCCACCTGACACAGGTCCAGGGCAACGGCCCCGAACACGCGCGATTGCGCATACCCCAGGTGAGCAGGTGGCAAGCCGTTCAGTCCCACGATGGCCTGATCGAGTTGCGTGCAGTCCGACGGCGCCAGTCGAGCGCCATCGCACCACGCACCATCGCCCCGCTCGGCCCAATAGCGAACGCCGCTGGCCTGGTTCACGACCAGCGCGGCGGCCGGGCCATCGGCGTCCACCAGGCACAGGGACGTGGCGTACCAGGGAACACCGCGACTGGCGTTGGTCGAACCATCGACTGGGTCGATGATGACAACCTCGCCAGACCCGGGCCGCGTCAGCCCACTTTCCTCTGACAGCACGCCGACGCCGGCCCGATGCAGCACGGCCAGTGCGGCATCGTCGGCCACCACATCGAGTGCGTACTGACCCGTACGCCGACCCGACGGTCCGCGGTCGGTGACATCGCGAAGCGCCGTGGCGACCGCTTCGGCGGTCTCGACAAGCAGGCCCATCCGGTCGTTCAGCACGGGCCTTCACGGTAGTGTCGATGGCACCGGACAGGGTCGTCCGATCGGAAAGGGATCACCAGGAACCGCTGTGGCAGTCATCGACGTCGCTGGATTCATCGCCGACTTGAAGAGCCACGCGATCGACCACGGCTTCCACGTGCACGACGAACGACACTTCGTCGAGACCTACAGCTTGCGGCAGCTGTGGGAGGTGGACCTTCACCCCGAAGAGGCCTGCAACGGTCCCATCGACCTGCATCTTTCCCTCGAGGTCGACCCACGCGCACTACTGGGATTCGAGGACGAGGTCATCAAGCAGGACGACCCCGACGACGATCCCCCCACCGGTTTCAGCTTCCCGTTGCTGTTCACGTGGACGTTGCCCCCACTGCCACAGCCACCCGACCTGCTGGTGCTGGCCACCGACATCGCCGGCGTGGGCGGCGTCGAACTGCCCATCGAGGTTTCGGCGATCGATTCGTTCGCCAGCGTCACCGATGCTCCCGAGCGCAGCCTCACGCTGGTCGCTCGCATCCCGGTTGATCTGGCCGATGTGTACACCGGCGACGAAGAGTCGTTCTGCGACACGCTGGTGCGTTGTCGCGACGTCAGCCTGTATCTGCTCGACAATGCGCCGTCCTGGCTGGACACCTGAGTCACACTGTTCCTCGCGGCCCTCGTCGCGCACTTCACAGAACATCTCCGACCGACAGCACCTCAATGAAAGGCCCTGCAATGCGAGTCAGCGAACTCATCGACATGTTGCGAGATCAGCCACCGGATGCCGAGGTCGAACTGGCCGTCATCGCACCGGTCGACGACGACAACGAGGACATCACCGTCGACCGGTACAGCGTCGAGGGCATGCTGCCGTGGACCGACGATGACAGCGACGAGGTGGTTATCTGGTTGGTCGGCGGCGAGGACGACGATGTCGAGGCGTTCCTCGATGCCATCGAGGCCGACGAGCACGACCACGATCACGACCACCCGCACGATCACCCGCACGATCACGGCGAGCCCGGTCACACCCACTGACCACGGCCAGCGCCAGCGACTACTTCGATGCGTGACTGGTGGTGTCGACGATCAGCAGACTGCACGGTGCGTGGTGGGCGATCTTGTTCGGCACGCTGCCCAACATGAATCGCTTCAAGCCGGTCATGCCCCGATTGCCGACCACCAGCAGGTCTGCGCCAACGTCGCGTACCGCACGAATCAGCACGTCGGTGGGGTCGCCGGCCTCGTTGTGCGTCTGCACGCTGGTGCCCTCGGCCGCGGCTGCCGCCGCCGCTTCCGCACAGACCGTGGCACCGCCAGTGGCGATGCTCTCGTTCAATCTGTCGATCTCGATGATCGGTCCGCCGGAACCAGCAGAGAACGCTGCAGCGGTGATCGATACCGGTGAGAAGGCGTGCACGATGTGCAGGGTTCCGCCGCAGGTTCTGGCCAGTGCCGCCGCCTGATGCACAGCGATTGCCGCCGAGTCGGATCCGTCAGTGCCCACCACGATGTTCTTGAACATCCCGGAAGTGTTGCATCTCGCCGCCACCGCCATGAACACGCATGCTCAGATCGTGGGCGACCGTCGGCACGTCTCATCCGTCACGACCACCCACATGGCGATGTTCTTCCCCAGGCGATAGATCAAGCCTTCGGAAACAAGACGCTGGAGGAACGGCTCGACATCGCGATGGTTGTCCAACGCATTCAGGCCGATCGCGTGGTTGACGAAGTCCCCCAGGCTGAATGGCCCGGGCGGCAGATGACCGACGACGTCGCGCAGTCGGTCGACATCGACCAGTGGGTCGACATCCAGCAACCGGGCGCCATCGAGCAACCGTTCACCGATGGCATGGGAGATGTGTGTGCTGGCAACCATTGGTACTTCCCTTCGAGGAGATCCAACTGTTGGTTCAGGTGAACACGACGAGCCGAGCGCTCCTCACATCGGTATCACCACCCCCGCGCAGGTTCACACATGTCTTTCGTATGGTTTTGACGGCTTCTGCCTTGCGCGAGTGATGTTCGCTCGGCACGCTGTCGTCCGATGAAGTGGCCGACCTGGGATCAAGCTGCCATCGCCGCCGTGGTGTGCGGTGTGGTCGCCCTCACGCTGCGACGTATTCGTCCCACTCGATTTCGCGAAGCCATCCTCCCGGCGGCGACCGAACTGTGCCTGATGTCCACGCTGTACTCGCTGTGGCGGCTGGCCAGAGTGCTGCCGTTGGACCAGCCCAGCGGGGCCATCGCGCGGGCGCGTCGTATCGACGATCTGCAGCACTTCGTGCACATGCCGTCGGAGTTGTCGCTGCAACACCTCGTCCTGAACCACGACACCTTGGCGAGGATGACGAACTGGTACTACGCGGTCGCTCATGTTCCGGCTCTGCTCATCACCATGGCATGGCTGTTCGCGCGTCATCGGGACTCGTACTCTCGGTGGCGAAACGGTCTGGTGATCGTCACCGGGTTCTGTCTGGTCATCCGTTTCGTCAGGGTCGCACCGCCACGATTCCTGCCCGATCTCGGGTACATCGATCTTTCGACGTACTACGGCATGTCGCTGTACGGCCCGGTCGGCACCGGCGTCTCCGATCAGTTCGCAGCGATGCCATCGATCCATGTTGCGTGGGCGGCGGTCGTCTCGTTCAGCATCGTGGCTGTCAGCACCAGTCGCTGGCGGTGGGTGTTCCTGCTGCATGTGGTGTTGACGATGCTGGTCGTGTCTGCAACCGGCAACCATTGGTGGTTGGACGGCATCGTGGCGATCGGGCTGCTCGGGATCGCGCTGCTCATCGACATGGCCGTCAGGGGCCGGGGGCAGTTGGCACACTGATCGGGCCGGCTGCTGATCGAACCTGCACGTTGGTGGCGTCGAGGTACTGGTCGATCGCTGTGGCGATGCGCTTGCCATCGCCCATCGCCAAGATCACCGTGGCCGAGCCACGCACGATGTCGCCGCCGGCGAAGACGCCGGCCAGGTTGGTCATGCCACGCTCGTCGGCTTCCAGATATCCACGACTGGTCAGTGCCAGGTCTGGCGACGACGATGTCAGCAGGGGGTTGGCGCGGGTACCGACGGCGACGATCACGGTGTCGCACGGAATGACTCGTTCCGAACCCTCGATCGGCACGGGCGATCGTCGGCCCGAGGAATCAGCTTCGCCCAACTCGGTGTCCATGCATCGCAAGCCGGTGACCCATCGCTGGGCGTTGCCCTCCACTGCCACAGGGCTGACCTGGAACTCGAAGTTCACACCCTCTTCCTCTGCGTGGTGGATCTCTTCGACACGTGCCGGCATCTCGGGTCGGTTGCGCCGATAGACGATCGTTGCGTTCGCAGCGCCCAAGCGACGTGCTGTACGCACCGCATCAATGGCCACGTTGCCTCCACCGATGACGACCACGTCGTCGCCGTGCAACACCGGGGTGTCGGCATCGGGAAAGGCGTAGGCCTGCATCAGGTTCACGCGAGTCAGATACTCGTTCGCTGTGTACACACCCTTCAGCCCTTCACCGGGGACGCCCAGGAACATCGGCAGTCCGGCGCCCACCGAGATGAACACGGCGTCGAAGCGATGGCGCAGGTCGTCCAGCGTGAAGGTACGTCCGATGACCACGTTGCACTCGATGTGCACGCCCAGAGCCTTCAGGCGGTGCACTTCGTGCTCGACGATCTGGTTCGGCAGCCGGAACTCGGGGATGCCGTACGACAGCACACCGCCGGGAAGATGCAGTGCTTCGTAGATCGTCACGTCGTGACCGCGACGGGCCAGCTCACCCGCGGCGGTCAGGCCACCCGGCCCGGCACCAACGATCACGACGCTCTTGCCGGATCGCTGCAACGGCGCAGGTTGCTCGTGCAGATTGCCGCGCGCCCAGTCGGCCACGAACCGTTCCAGGTGACCGATGGCCACCGGTGCGCCGTTGCGGCCCCGCACGCACTCGGCCTCGCACTGATGTTCCTGCGGGCACACTCGGCCCGTCACGGCGGGCAGGGCATTGTCTGCGAACAACGTGCGTGCGGCCGCGTCCAGATCACCGTCTTCGATGTGCCGGATGAAGGTGGGGATGTCCACCATGACCGGGCAGCCCTCCACGCACGTCGCGCGCTTGCACGCCAGGCATCGCTGCGCTTCCAGCATCGCCAGGTGCTCGGTGAATCCCAGGTTCACCTCGTCGAAGCTGCGCGACCGCTCGCCGGCATCGCGAGTGGGCATCTCGTGGCGATCGATGCCCATCCGTTCGCGCTTCGAGAGCGGCTCGGCGCTCATCCCGCGCTCCGGCACACATGGTCCGCAGCAGCGCGTTCTGCCGTGCGGTACGTGCCCAGCCGATCGGCCAGCTCATCGAAGTCGACGCCGTGCCCGTCGAACTCTGGCCCGTCGACGCACGCGAAGCGCATCGTGCCGTCGACCGTCACGCGGCACCCCCCGCACATGCCCGTGCCGTCGACCATCAGCGGGTTCAGCGAGACGATGGTTCGCACGCCGAGCGGTTTGGTCACTGCGGCGACGGCGCGCATCATCGGCACAGGCCCGGCGGCATAGACGACATCGACGGACCGCGTCGCCAGCAACTCGCGAAGGGCATCGGTCACCAATCCGGCGCGACCAGCGCTGCCATCGTCGGTGCACACCAGCAACTCGGCGAACGACGCCATCTCGGGTGCGAACAGCACACTGCTACTGGTGCGAGCGCCCACAATGGTGATCACCTTGGCCCCCAGTTCGGCCAGGCGACGGGCGATCGGGAAGATCACTGCGGCACCGACACCGCCCGCCACACACACCGCGGTGCCGTCGGCCACCAGATCGCTGGGCCGGCCCAGCGGCCCGACGATGTCGTGGATGCGGTCTCGTGGGGCCAGCGCCACCAGATCGGACGTGCTCTTGCCGACGGCCTGGATGACCAGGACGATCGATCCGGCCTTTGAGTCGCTGTCGGCGATGGTCAGCGGAATGCGCTCGGCGCCCGGCCCCAGCCGGACGATGACGAACTGACCGGGCTGGCGCGCTGCGGCCACGCGTGGTGCGCTGACGACCAAGCGGTGGACGTCTGCCGACAATCGCTGGTTCGAGATCACCTCGTGACCGGTGCTGACGACAACGCTCGGCGGTTGGTCATCGGTCATCGAACGCTCCCCTGTCTGTCGAATTCGATGGTACGGACGAAGCTCGCCGCTGTCCCGGGTCTTCCGACCCTGATCTGCCCAGGATGCGCAGACCGGCTCGGTCGGGTGCATTGGACCTTTGGCACTGTTGCCAGGCCGGGACGCACACGAAAATGAAGATGCCTCTGTGCCCTTCGGCCATGACGGAAGGATCCTGCGATGACCAACCAGATCGACGCCATCGAGTTGCTCGTGTGCGATCACCGACTGATCGACGGGCTTGCCGAGCAACTGGACACGACCGATGATCCCGCCGAGATCGGCCGGCTGTACCTACAGATCGTCGATGAATTGATCGCCCACGAGGCGGCCGAGCAAGAGGTGGTGTTCCCGGCATTTCAAGCCGTTCTGGACCTGGCCGATGACGACACCGTCGCGCACTGCATGGGCGAGCACGAAGAGCTGAACGGGTTGCTGGCCGAGATGCGCAGCCTGGCGCCCGACTGCTTCGCGTTCATGAAGCGTGGCAGTGCGTTGCTGCTGGAAGTGAAGGCCCACTTCGAACGCGAGGAAGAGTCGGTGTTCGCACGGATCCGGGCATCGTTCACAGCCGAGCAGCTGGCCGAGATGGGCGCCCAGGTCCAGGCGGCAAAGCAGCGATGTGGGGCCAACACCGCCGATCACGAAGGGGCAGCGCCGATGCTGACGAGATCTCAGGGGCGCAGGACCCCGAGCGTCGCACCGCAGGCGACGCAATAGACGACGCTGATGCTGGTCGGCGAACCGGCGTCGCGCCGAGCAGGAACCAGCGTCTCGGCCAACATCTGGTCCAGGCTGGACCGACACTGCGGGCAGCGTGGCCGCACCGGCTGTGCGGAGGGTTGCTCGTCGACCGACACGGCGGCAACGTCACTGCCACTAGCAACCATCGAGTTGCGCAGCTGGACGATGTCGACGGCCAGCCCGCGCAGCACTTGGCACGCCAGACCTTCGACGTCGAGCACCCCCAGCAGCACATGGCCGGCCGACACCTGGGGCTCTCGATCACGACGAGAGAATCGACCCGCTCGCTCGAGTGCCCGTTGCGCCCGAGCTGTGAACGGCAACGCCTCGTCGATCAGCGATCCAGTCTCTGCTGTCACCAGCTCGGCCACCTTGTGACGGGCGGCGGCCAGGCTGGCACCCGCTGTTCGCAGCATCTCTGCGGGGGCGCTCTTGTCCTGCAACAGGAGCCCGAGCAACAGGTGCTCGGTGCCGACGCGCGGATGGTCGAGCTGTCGGGCCTCGGTCGTCGCCGATGAGACCACACGAAGGGCTTGATCGGAGTAGCTCTCGAGCACGCTGCCCACGGTAGGGCACAGGACACGAGCGGAGTTCTACGGTGAGGAGATGGAACTGAAAGATCGAGTCGTTGTCGTCACCGGTGCAGGATCAGGGATCGGCGAAGCAATCGCCAAAGCAGCGCACGCCGAGGGGGCTCGACACGTCGTGGTCGTCGATCTCGACGGCGCCCAGGCAGCGCGCGTCGCCGCCGACATCGGCGGAAGTTCGGCGGCGATCGATGTCCGCGACGATTCGGCCATCCGGCAGCTCGTCGACTCGACCGAGACCGCCCACGGGCCGATCGATCTGTTCGTGTCGAACGCCGGCTACGTGACGTCGGCCGGCCTGGAGGATTCGAACGAGTCGATCCAACGAATGTGGGAGGTGCACTGCATGGCGCAC
This sequence comes from Acidimicrobiaceae bacterium, assembly GCA_031380045.1. GTDB lineage: Bacteria > Actinomycetota > Acidimicrobiia > Acidimicrobiales > Ilumatobacteraceae > VFMC01. Next base: position 3,420 of record JANNFQ010000303.1, on the reverse strand, counting down.
ATCTACGCGGCTCGCGCCGTGCTGCCATCGATGATCGCTCGCGGTGAGGGCTACTTGCTCAACACGGCGTCGGCCGCCGGGCTGCTGACGCAGATCGGGTCGATGTCGTACTCCATCACCAAGGCGGCGGCGGTGTCGCTCGGTGAATGGCTGTCGGTCAGCCACCATCATCAAGGAATTCGCGTATCGGTACTGTGCCCGCAGGCCGTTCGCACGAACATCATCCAGAACAGCCCCGACGCTGCCATCCGTTCCGCAGCCGACGACGACGGTCGGTTGGACGGCGGCGTGGCGGGTGGCGACGGTGTGCTCGAACCGGCCGACGTGGCGATGATGTGCATCGATGCGATCAGGCACGAGCGGTTTCTGGTGCTGCCACACCCCGAGGTCGCCACCTACGTCGAACGCAAAGCAGCCGATCGCGACCGTTGGCTGGCGGGTATGCGCCGCTTTCAATCGGCGTTGCACCCCGACGGCGTGCTGCCCGGCGACGCCATCGCCCCAAGGCTGTGATTGCGCAAGCTGTGACCATCTGGTCGAGTTGATCCATCCGGGCGTGAACGAGCGCGAACCCGTCGTCAGGCGCTGAAGCCGTCCAGCCGGGCGAGGACCTGGAGCATCACTTCGTCGGCGCCTCCGCCGATGCTCGTCAGCCGGTTGTCGCGCATGAACCGGGCCGGCCAGTTGTCCTCGACGTAGCCCATGCCACCGTGGAACTGCAGGCACCAATCGGCGACCTCACGCACCAGCCGACCCGCTTTCAGCTTGGCGATGGTCGCCTGCCGGGTGACATCGTCGCCGGCTTGGTACGCCTCGACGATCGAACGGTGATAGTGACGCAACAGATCGACCTCGGCAGCCAATTCGGCCAGCCGGAACGAGACGTACTGATGACCGGCGATCGGCTTGCCGAAGATCCTACGCTCATGGCAATAGTCCTTGGTCCTTTCCAGTGCACGGTCGCACGCCCCGATCACGCAGTACGCGCCCCACATGCGCTCGACCACGAACTGCGCCATCTGCTGTTGGAAGCCGCGGCCGATCTGGCCGATCGTGTTGGCCACCGGCACGCGGCAGTCCTCAAAGGTCAGCGTTCCGGTATCGGACGCGCGCATGCCTAACTTGTCGGGAATCTTGACCGAGCTGAAACCGGGCGCATCGGTGGGCACGATGATCTGGCTCATGCCCGCATATCCAGTGCTCGCCTGCTCGCCGCGTTCGCTGGTGCGCGTCAACAGGCACATCCAATCGCCCTGTATCGAGTTCGTGATCCACGTCTTGGTCCCATTGATCACCCACTCGTCGCCGTCTCGCACCGCCCGCGTTCGCAGGTTGGCGACGTCGGAACCGGCGTCGGGTTCACTGACCGCGATCGACGCGACGTAACGGCCCTGCAATGCGGGCGCCAACCATCGCTGCTTCTGCTCCTCCGTGCCGTAGTGGGCAAGCGACGGCGTGGCCATGCACACCTGTACCCCCAGCGCCATCGGCAACGCGCCGTGGTCGCTGCGACCCAACTCCTCGGCCAGGATCTGGGTGTAAATGTGCTCGGCACCCTGCCCGCCGTACGCGGGGTCGTACTCCAGCCCGACCAGACCCAGCTCGGCCATCTCGCTGAAGATGTCGTGCAATGGCATCATCCCGTCGGCCTCCCATTGGGGAATTCGCGGATTCAACCGCTCGGTGACGAAGCGACGCACCATCATGCGAAATGCCTCGTGCTCGTCAGTGAGTCGCATCAGGATGATCCCCTTCATTCGGTCGCGCGCCCATTGGAGCACGCGCGACCGACGATCTACTTGTCGATCACAGCTCTTGTTGCGGGTCTCGCTGAAGCTTGCCTCACACGACATGCAACTCGAACGGGGCGATGTCGCGGAACTGCGCGGCGATCGACTCCAGTTCGGCGGGGTCGGGTTCGACCAATGGCGGGTTGTGGGGCCGTGCGCCGTGATCTCTGAAGCCGATCAGCTTGACGCGCATGCACGGATCGATGGCGGCAAGCCATTCGGCGGTGCGACGCATCAAATCGTGGTCGTCGTTGAGCCCGGCCAGGACCAGCACGCGCACCTCGTACAGCAGGCCGAGGTCGTGCAGAAGGCGAATGCCGGCCAGTACCCGATCGTTGGAGTGGCCGGTGAGTGCCTCGTGCACCTGAGGATCGAGGCACTTGAGGTCGATCATCGCCCCGTCCATCACCGGTGCCAGCGACTCCCAGACCTCCAGTTCGCACGCACCGTTCGAGTCGACGAAGCACCCGAGTCGGGCAAGTGCCGGGTCGGCCTTGATCGCGGTGAAGAGCTCGTGCACGAATGCCGCCTGCTGCGTGGGCTCGCCGCCCGACACCGTCACGCCACGCAAGAACGGGGCTGCGGCCCTGATGCGCACGAGGAGCTCGTTGACCGACACCCGTCGCGGGGCGTGACCGTCGACAACCCCGTGGCCGGGAATCGTCTGGGGGTTGTGGCAGGCAAGGCAGTCGAAGTTGCAGCCCTGCAGGAAAACCACGAATCGATTGCCAGGGCCATCGACGTTACTGAACGTGATCGTGTCGGCGACCAGGCCGTTCACGGGTCTCGCGCCGCTGTCCGCGCTAGCGAGGATCGCGCTCATTGCACCCGATCCGCTTCACCGCACGCGCCGTGAGGTGGTAGGCGTCCTCACTGCCGGCCGCCAAGTAGTCGCTCGAGTGGCGCGCCCCGCCGTTGCCGGCGATCGTGGCCAGGTCGCTCTTGCGAACGAGGTAGCCGGTGATCCTGACGAACTCGTTGCTGTCGAGGTTGAAGGTGAAGTCGCGCATGCCGCTGGAGAAGGCGCCCCGGATGATGTCGACGACCGCACGCGGGTTGCGGATCGCTGTCTCATCAACGTGGAAGATGTCGCTGACTCCTGACGCGAACAGACGATGCAGGGGTGCGCAGGTGGTGATGTGCTGGAACATCTCCGGCTCGTCGCCCACCGGAATGCGGGTGCCGGCCGTGACGTTGTCGTCCCGCTCGATGCCACCTTGGCTGTGTAGGTAGCAGTGCCCGCCACCGCCTTCGCAATACGGCATCGGCCGCGCTGCGACCAGCTCGGCTATCCGTTCGACGACGCGGACCGCCAGCGCGTCGACCGCGGCATCGTGCCCATAGCGGGCTTCGCCGCCTCGGTCGAGACCTTCGTGGACCGCCAGCAGATTGACACACTCGGCGAGACCGAAGATGCCGAACATCGCCGCGAAGCGATCGATGCTGACCAGGCCCTCGGTCGCCAGCCAATGGGTCTCGAAGAACCGCTGCTGTTCGACGAGCGACCGTACCCTCGCCTCGGCGAGCTCGGCGCGTCTTGGGGAACCGTCGCATGGAGGTCGGTGCGCTCCACTCACTCTCGTACTGGGCTGTCGAGGCCGGCAGGACCGATGAGGCCCTGGCGATGATC
>JANNFQ010000294.1:0-3540 GCA_031380045.1 Acidimicrobiaceae bacterium | reverse complement strand
GTGGCCGCAGCCGACAAGCACGCCGATGTCACGTCACTGGGTGCCAGCGCGGTGGTCGACCGTCATGCCGACCTGGTGCAGGCATTTGGGCGGAACGCGTTCGACGCAGTCATCGATGTGGTGGGCGGCGATTCGTGGCCGCGTTTGCTGGAGGTGCTGCGGCCGCGGGGTCAGTACGCAGTCGCCGGGGCCATCGGCGGACCGATCGTTCAACTCGATCTGCGAACGCTGTACCTGAACGACCTGGATGTGCACGGGTGCACCAGAATGGACGCCGGGGTGTTTGCCGACCTGGTCGGCTACATCCAGCGCGGCGAGGTGCGTCCGCTGGTGGCGGCAACGTTTCCGCTGGAGCAGATCGTCGAAGCGCAGCGGCTGTTTCTCACCAAGCGCCACGTGGGCAAGATCGTGTTGCAGATCGGCCGGGGTGCCAGCGACCGCAGTGGCGTCACTGCAGCGCCGCCGGAAACCCAGGGGCCCTGAGCTGGACGCCCAGCGCGTCTTCCAGCAACTTCACCACCTGCGACGACCACGCTGCGCCGCCGTACACCGAGCGGGCGCGGATGAACGTCTGCTGCACCAACCCGGCCAGTTCCAGCGGCACGCCCAGCTCGCGACCGAATTGCGTGGCGAACCCCAGGTCTTTGCACGCAAGGTCCATGGTGAAGCCGATGTCGTAGCTGCCGTTCAAGATGACCTGACTCTCGGTCTCGTGGACGAAGCTGGTGCCCGAGCTGTTGGCGATGGCCTGGAACGTGGTTGCCAGATCGAGGCCGCCCTGCTTGGCCAGCATCAACGCCTCGCCGGCTGCAACCAGGTGGATGAACGCCAACATGTTGGTGATGACCTTGATGAGCGCTGCGTTGCCCAGCTGGCCCATGTAGATGACGGGGTCGCCCAAGGCTGCCAGCAGTTGGCGATGCTGCTGGAACACGGCCGGGTCGCCGCCCACCAGCACGGTGATCTCGCCGGCAGCTGCCTTGTGCACCCCACCCGTGACAGGTGCTTCCAGCATGTGGATGCCGCGGTCGCTGGCAATGCTCGACAGGCGCATGACCTCGGCCTGATCGTTGGTGCTGTTGTCGATCCACGTGCTGCCGGCCGGCAGCCAGGCCAGAATGCCCTCGGGTCCGTCGACAACGGCGTTCACGGCTGCGGGCGACGGCAGGCACGTGAACACGACCTGTGATGTGGCTGCAACCTCGCGCGGCGAGTGCGCCCACTGCGCCCCCGCTTCCAACAGCCCGGTGGCAGACGCGGGGTACAGATCGTGCACGGTGACGGTGTGCCCGGCGCGCACCAGGCTGGATGCCAGGTGGACGCCCAGGTGGCCCAGACCGATGTAGCCGATCGCTGTGGTCTGGGCCACCGTGGTGCTGTCGATCAAGGGTTCAGCCCAGCCAACCGGCGACGACGTCGGGGTTGGCGGAAACCCATGCAGTCGCTGCGTCGCCGGGGGCCATGCCATCGCTGTCGATCATCGCGGCGATCTCGTTCTGCTGATCGGTGGTCAGCTGAAACTTGCTGAGGAACGCGGACGCCGCGGCGTTCTTGGCCTCGAGGCCTGCCGATGCTGCTTTGTAGAGCTCGTCGACTGCGTAGTCGCACGCGTAGCCACCATCGGCCGCCGCCGCTGAAGCGAGGCATTCGTCGGTCACGTCGGGCAGCTTCACTTCGGTCAGTTCGACCTTCGACTGCAACCAGTGCGGCTGCCAGAACTGCAGCAGCAACGGCTTCTTGTCGGCGATCGACTGCTCGATCGAGGTGATCAGACCGGCCTCGGAACCGGCCACCACGTACTTCAGCGGCAGTTCGAGGTTGGCGATGATCTGCTCGTCGAATGTGACGTAGCTGGGGTCGCCCATCAGGAACTGGCCCAGATCTCCCGACTCGGCGGTCGAGAACAACTTGGCCAGCTCGGGATCTTTGAAGCCCTCCCACGTGGCCAGCTCGGGATGCTCGTCGATCACGAAGCTCGGTACGTACCAGCCGATCTTGGCCGATGGGCCCAGCAGACCCATGTCGACCACCGACTGCTTGCCGGTCACGTAGGTCTCGTAGTCGGCGGCATGGCCCGACGGCCACACCTCGAGCACTGCATCGATCTCACCGGCATCCATGCCCACCCAGGTGGCGTTCTCGTCGATGTCGAGCAGTTCGACGCTGGTACCAAGTTGCGATTCCAGCACCACCTTGGCCACATTGGCGTTCACTGCCGAACCTGTCCACGGGTTCACGGCCAGCACGATGCCCTCGCCGCTTGCGGCGGGCGTGCTGTCGTCGGCGGGGGTGCTGACCGCCGGGTCGACGCTGGCGGCCGTGGAATCGGCTGGTGCCGCCGTGTCCGAAGACCCCTTGCCATCGCTGCCGCATGCAGCCAGCACTCCCACGGCGATCAGGCCGACGGTCATGAACCTGGCCCTTCGACGGATGTTCTTCATGTACTCCCCCTTGTTTTGGTGCTTCGACGGTCGACTCGCGGAGTCCCCCACGCTTGGGTGATTCGGTCGAGCACGATTGCCAGGAACACGATACTCAGCCCACCGGCCAAGCCCTGGCCGATCTTCTGAATCGGTTTCGTGAATGCTTCGTACGCCACCAGGCCCAATGCGCCCCCGCCGATCAGCGCGGCGATGATGACTGTTGCCAAGACCATCAGGATCGTCTGGTTGATGCCTAGCAGTATCGACCGAATTGCCAGCGGCAGTTGCACCTTCAGCATCTCTTGCCGTGGGGTGGCGCCGAACGAGATCGCTGCTTCGCGCGGCGTGAACGACACCTCGCGCATTCCCAGGCTGGTCAAGCGGATGCACGGTGGCACGGCGTAGATGATCGATGCGACCACGCCGGCGCCGCGACCGACCCTGAACAGGAACAGCACCGGGATCAGGTAGACGAACGCCGGCATGACTTGGGCGATGTCCAGGAACGGTCGCATGAATGCCTGGGCCCGATCAGATCGTCCCGCCCACAGCCCCAATGGCACGGCGATCAGCACGCTGATGCAAATGGCCACCAATACCTGACTGAGCGTGTCCATGGCAAGGTCCCACAACTCGGTGCGTCCGCCTGCTCCTCCTGGGATGCTGCCCATCGCCCCGATGGCGACCATGCACGCGGCGCAGCCCAGAGCCAAGCGCCACCCGCGGCTGAACCAAGCGACGCATGCCACGAACACCACGATCGCCAGCCACGGCACCCACACCAGGAACTTGCGCATCGGCTCGAGCACGTCGGTGACCAGGAAATCGTTGATGGCCTGCGTGCCACCGATGATCGGAACGTCGCGACGGATGTTGTCCTGCACCCAATTGACCACGTCGTTGACCGTGCCGCTGATGTCCACCGTCAGCGCAGACGGAAAGCGAGTAAGGTCGAAGATGATCGCGATGGCGGCCGTCACCACGACGCCGGCCACGGCGATGGTCGAGCCCGTCCGACGGTCGATGTGCGGTAGCCGGATCAGCGCCGGACGGTTGCTGATGCGACGCTCGGACGTGGTGATTCGGTCGAGTGCGATGGCCAGCAGCACGATGGCCA
>JANNFQ010000285.1:0-17737 GCA_031380045.1 Acidimicrobiaceae bacterium | reverse complement strand
CCGGCGGCGGCCACCGCAGCGATGGCACGATCGAGATACGTGGCCCCAGCAGCCGTGACCGCATCCGCGGCGGCCAGCGCTGCATCTGAGTCGCCGGCCAACGAGTACGCGATTGCTGCGCCGGCTTGCGCGAACGGATGTTCCATTGACTCGGCATCGATGGACTCGAGCGCGGCCAAGGCCTCGTCGATGCGGCCCAGTTGGGCGAAAGCGATGGTGCGTACCACCATCGCTTCGAAGCCTCCGGCCGTCAGGGTTTCCATGGAATCGAGGCCGCGTTCCACGTTGTTCAGGGCGACCTGGCCGTCGCCGCGATGCATCGCTGCGCCGGCCACTGCCAACACCGGCAGCGGACCAAGTGGCGAGTTGTCGGCCAGGCTGAGCAGCTCTTCCACGCTGCGTTGCAACGCAGAGGATCGGCCCAGCGCCACCTGGATGCGCACCAGCGCCGACAGCGATTGCACCATGCCGAACTTGTCGCCGATGCGCTTGAACCGACTGCGCGCCTGCTCGGCATTGCCCAGCGCTTCGGTGAGATTGCCCTGCCACAGGCGAAGGTCGGCCAGCAGGGTCTGCATCATTGCCGCCGCCCAGTCGTCGCCGCGATCCATGGCCTCGGCGCCCACCACGCTGGCGAGGTCTTCGGCCTCGACGAAACGCCGCTGAAAGAACCTGACGAACGCCAGCAAGCCGAAAGCCCAACCGACGCCATTGCGGTCGCCCAGGCGGTTCAACGTGTCTGCCGCCGAGTGCAGACGTTCGTCGGCCAACGCAAGATCGCCCGACAGGAACGAGACCCAGGCACGGTGCTGTTCGATGTACGCCAGACCGCGTTCGTCGTCCAGCCGGAGGTACTCGGCCTCGGCTTCACCGAAGAACCACTCGGCGTCGACCAGCGAACCACCGAACAGCTCGATGAAACCACGTTGACGCAACGCGTCGGCAAGCAGCTCGACAGCATCGGTGGTGCGCAACAGTTCCACACCGGTGCCCAACTGTTCGCGAGCGCCGGCCTGGTCGCCCTGCAGATGCAACAGCATGCCCAACAGACGACGCGCCGCACCTTCGGTCTCGATGTCGCCGCACTGCACAGCGTCGGTCAGGACTTGGTCGATGGCACCGCGCGCCTCGGCATAGTTGCGCATCTCGATGAGGCCCGAACAGCGCAGCAGCGCCAGCCGGGTACGGCGCTCTACGTCTTCGGGCTGCCCGTCCAGCAGCGCCAACGCGCGGCTGGTGTGGCGTACCAGCAGGCGCTGGCTGCCGGTGTCACGAGCGCGCTCGGCAGCGGCCGTCAGATAGCGCACTGCGTCGGCGCGAATGCCGCTGGGCACACCGTCGACCTGACCGAGGTCGGCGACCAACTCGGCCGCAGTTGCGGTGTGGTGGGCCAGGTCGTCGAGCGCCGTCGGCGAGTGCGCAGCGATGGACGCGGCGACCCCCGCATGGCGTTGTGCACGCGATGCCTTGGTCAGCGTCTGATACGTCGCCTCGCGCACCGAGTCGCTGCGGAACTTCCACTTCTGGCCATCGAGCTCGAGGAACCCCTTCGCATCGAGCTGACCCAGGGTGAACCGATCGAACTGTTGATGCATCTTCTCGGCAAAACGCTCCAGCGATTTCACACTGCCGGACAGGCCAAGTGTCGCTGCGTTGTCGAGCACCTGGCGTTCCAGTGTTGTCAGCTGATCGAGCCGAGCAGCGATCAGGGCGCGCAACGAGTCGGGCAGCTCGCTGGACGGACCATGGTCGACCACGACACGCGCGAGTTGTTGCAAGAACAACGGGTTGCCGCCGCTGCGGTCGAACAACGCGCCCAGCAACGACTGGTCTGTGGCCGATTCCAGCACCATCTCGCCCAGCAACTCGGACGCCAACTCGTCGCTGTCGGCACGCGCCAACGGGTGCACTGTGAGCGACACGATGGTGGTGCGATCGTTGTTCGGCGGCCACACCACTTCACTGCCTGGACGCATGCTGGTGACCAACACGAACGGAACCCGCGTGACCGAGCCGGCCAGGTGTTCCAGCACGTCGACCACGACCTGATCGCCCCAGTGCAGATCGTCGATCCACAGCACCAACGGGGTGGCCTCGCTGCGCAACTCGACAACACGACCGATGGTGCGTTGCACCACATCGCGTCGAGCGGTGACGTCCAACCCGTCCAGCGCAGACTCGTAGCCCAGCAGATGCAGGAAGACCTCGGCCGCGCGATCGACCTCGGGATGGCGCGCGTCGAACGAGGCACCCTGTTGCGTGCCATCGCCGGCCATCAGCCGGGTTGCCTTGGCCACGGCTCGTTCGCGCACTTCGTCGGCAGACAACGACGGATCCAGCCCCAAGTGCGTCGTCAGCGCAGTGGCGATGGGAGCCCACACGTTCGACTCGCCGTACGGCGCACACACGCCTTCCAGCACCTGCACCTCACCCTGGCCCAACTCGTCGAGTGTGGCGAGTAACTCGTCGATCAATCGGCTCTTGCCGACACCGCTTTCGCCCAGCACGTTCAGCACCACGCTGCGCCGTTCGGCCAGGGCCAGGTGCAACGCCGACCGGGCCAGACCGAGCTCGGCATCGCGGCCAACCAGACGCAGGTCGCTGCGACGCTGACGCGACCCTGGTGGCGCCAAGGTGTCGACCGCCAACCACGTGCTGATGGAGTTCTCTCGGCCACGCGGCTGCAACTCGGCCAATGGCCCGTACTCGATGATGCCCGATGTCAACGCGAACGTGGCCTCGCCGACCAGAACGCCGCCGGGTGGCGCCTCGGACTGCAGGCGTGACGCGGTGTTGACCACGTCGCCCATAGCCGTGTAGTCGGTGCCGGCCAGGTTGCCGACCAGCACCTCGCCGGTGTTGATGCCGATGCGCATCCGCAACGGCTCGTCCAGGCTGGACTGCTGGGCGAATCGGGCCATGCTCTGTTGCATGCGAAGGCCGGCGCGCACCGCGCGTTCGGCGTCGTCCTCGTGCGCCACCGGCGCACCGAACAAGGCCAGAATGCCATCGCCCAACAGCTTGTCGACTCGACCGCCGAATGCGGTCACATCGTCGACCAGCCGCTGGAAGGCACGGTCGATGAGCCGCTTGACCTGCTCGGGGTCGCGGTGCTCGGCCAGCGCGGTGAAGCCGACGACATCTCCGAACAGCACGGTCACGATGCGTCGCTCTTCGACCTGCGTCGCCGCGACGGCGTGCCCACAGGACGAACAGAAGCGCGCCGCGGCCACGAGTTCGGCGGCACACGAGGGACACTGCATCAACCCCCGAGCGTAGGGCAGATCACCCGCTGAGAGGACGCCCTTTGCTGCGGTCGGGAGTAGGTTCGATCAGCAATGACGCAGGTTCGGCCCTCCCATTGGTTGGTCCGTTGGCTGCGCGAACATCCTGCAGCAGCCGACGCCGTGCTGGCTGGTGTCATCGCCGCATTGGGTGTGCTGCTTCATCTCACGATCCGCGACCCCAAGTACAGCGACCCATCGGCAGTCGGTGTGCTGCTGGTGCTGGGCGGCACGATCCCGCTGGCCTGGCGCCGTCACTGGCCCGGATTGGTGCTGGCCATTGCCCTGGCCAGCCAGTTCACGCTCGAGGCCAACTCGTGGCTGCACGCCGGATGGATCAACGTGCTGGTGGCGGCGTACACGGTCGGCGCCTACCGCTCGGGCCGGGGGCTGTGGTGGATCGGCGGCTCCAGCATCGCAGCAGTGCTGGGTTTCGTTGCGATCGGCGTGGCCATCGACGACGTCCCCTGGCAGGCACTGGTGTCGACCACCGTGTTGTTCGCCGCAGCGGTCATCTTGGGCGACAACATGCGCCGCCGACGCGAGCGGGCCGCAGAAATGATCGAGCGGGCCGAGCGCGCCGAGCGCGCCCGCGAACTGCTGGCCACGCAACGCGTGCAGCAGGAACGCACTCGCATCGCCCGTGAGTTGCACGACGTGGTTGCTCACAGCGTCAGCGTGATGATCATCCAAGCCGGCGCAGCTCGCCGGCAGATCGTCAGCAACCCGCGACAGGCGATCGGTGCGCTGGAGAGCATCGAGCACACCGGGCGCGAGGCGATGAGCGAGATGCGACGCGTGCTGGGCGTGCTGCGCAGCGATCTGGACGGAGTGCCCGACGGTCACATGCCGCAACCGTCGTTGACATCGCTCGACGATCTGTTGTCGACCACGTCGGATCTTCCGGTTGCCCTGCACACAGAAGGACGCATCGTCGGGCTGCCGGCCGGTGTCGAGTTGAGCGCCTACCGGGTGGTGCAAGAAGCGTTGACCAACGTTCGCCGCCACGCGGGCCGAGTCGACCGGGTCGATGTGGCCGTCCTACATGCGGCCGAGTCGCTGGTGATCGAGGTCACCGACGATGGCCGCGGGGCCAGCGGCAGCCCCGAATCCAGCCGCCTCGAGCCAGGGTACGGCATCGCCGGGATGCGCGAGCGGGTCAGCATGTTCGGCGGATCGCTGAACGCAGGGCCACGCCAGGGCGGCGGCTGGCGAGTGCGGGCCACGTTCCCCTTGCCCAGCCAATGATCCGCGTCATGCTGGTGGATGACCAGGCCATGGTCCGGGTCGGCTTCCGGATGATCATCGAGACCGAAGCCGACCTGACCGTCGTCGGCGAGGCCACCGATGGACGGGAGGCAGTGGACATGGTCGACCGATGCCGGCCCGATGTGGTCCTGATGGACGTGCGCATGCCCCGCATGGACGGCCTGGAGGCCACCGCCATCGTCACCGCTCGGCCCGACGCACCTCGGGTGCTGATGTTGACCACCTTCGACGCCGAAGACTACGTGTACACCGCGTTGCGCTCCGGGGCCAGCGGGTTCCTGCTGAAAGACGCGCCTGCCGAGCAGTTGATCGAGGCGATCAGGGTGATCCACCGCGGCGACGCGTTGTTGGCACCATCGGTCACCCGCATGCTGATCGCCGAGGTCGCCCGTCGACCCACCGTCGATCGATCGGCCGCCGCCCCAGGCATCGACGAGCTGACCGACCGCGAACTGGAAGTCATGCGACTGCTGGCCAGAGGCTTGTCCAACGCCGAGATCGCCGAGGCACTGTTCCTGGGCGAGGCGACAGTGAAGACGCACGTGGGGCGAGTGCTGGCCAAGCTTGACGTGCGCGACCGGGTGCAGGCAGTGGTCGTCGCGTACGAATCAGGGCTGGTCACACCGGGCGATCATCCCTCAGGCTGACCCCCGATCAACCGGGCAGCGGACGACCAGCGCGCACCCATCGGCTACAACGGTCACCATGAGCCACGATTCCCCCGATCAGTTCAACGCTGGCGATCAGTTCAACGCTGGCGATCAGTTCAACGCTGGCGCCTCACCCGCAGGATCCGCGGCCGGTGTCGCCACCGCGGCGGCTGGCGTTGTCGATGCCACGAAGGTCTATGGCAAGGACGACAGCGAGGTCCGCGCCCTCGACGGCGTCACCATCTCGTTCGAAGCCGGCAAGTTCACCGCCATCATGGGGCCGTCGGGTTCTGGCAAGAGCACGCTCATGCATTGTCTTGCGGGTCTCGACTCGCTGACCACTGGCAACGTGTACATCGGCGATACAGCACTGTCCACGCTGAACGACAAGCAGCTGACCGAACTGCGCCGCACTGCCGTGGGTTTCGTGTTCCAGGCTTACAACCTGGTGCCCACATTGAACGCCATCGAGAACATCACGTTGCCGCTGCTGTTGGGTGGCCAGAAGGGCGACCAGCAGTGGATCGACCGTGTCATCGACACGGTTCGGCTGCGCGACCGCCTCAAGCACCGGCCCAGCGAGTTGTCGGGTGGCCAGCAGCAGCGCGTTGCCGTTGCCCGCGCGCTAGCCAGCAGGCCAACGATCATCTTCGCCGACGAGCCCACCGGCAACCTCGACAGTCGCGCAGGTGCCGAGATCCTGGACTTCATGCGCTTGGCCGTGCGCGAGCTCGGCCAGACCATCGTCATGGTCACGCACGATCCGGTGGCGGCCAGCTACGCCGATCGCGTGGTCTTCCTGGCCGACGGGCGCGTGGTCGACGAGATGACCGACCCGTCGTCCGAGCGCGTGCTCGACCGGATGAAGCGGTTCGGTGAGTGACTCGATGATCGCTCGACTCACATTCCGCAGCCTGCTGTCGCGCAAGGCCCGCATCGTGCTGACGGCGCTCTCCGTCATCGTCGGTGTCGCCTTCGTCTCGGGAGCGTTCATCCTGACCGACAGCTTCAAGAAGGCATTCGACGGCCTGTTCACCGAACTGAACCAGGGCGTCGACTACCGCGTTCGCGGCACCGTCGCCTTCGGCGACGAGGGCCAGGGCGACCCCGTCCCTGCGTCACTCGTCCAGACGTTCCGCGACATTCCGGGCGTCGGCGCGGTCGAGCCCAATCTGCAGGGCAGCGCCGTCATCATCGACCAGGCGGGCAAGCCTGTGAAGGCGCGCGGAGGGCCCCAGCTGGGTGTGTCGTGGTCCGGCGAATCCAGCATCGGAGGCACGGTGCTGCGCACAGGGCGCGCCCCGAACGGTCCGGGCGAAGTCGTGGTCGACGCCGAGACCGCCGATCGGTCCAACCTGGCAGTTGGCGACCGCATCCAGGTCGTCGGCTCCAGCGGCGCGCTGCCGTACCAGATCGTGGGCACCGTCGGCCTGAGAAGTGGCGACAACAGCTTCTTTGGCGCAACGCTCGTCGCGTTCGATCCCGCCACGGCCCAGCAGGTGCTCGATTCGCCCGGCCTGTTCGATTCGATCGACATCGCCGTGGCCGACGGCGCCGATCCGGGTCAGGTCGAACAAGCAGTCCAGCAGGCCATCCCCGACGGCACCGAGGTCATCACGGGTCAGCAGGTCGCCAAAGAGACATCCGACCAGATCGGCCAGATCGTGTCGATCTTCCGATGGGTGTTGCTCGGGTTTGCGATGGTCGCGTTGTTCGTCAGTGCATTCCTCATCAACAACACGTTCCAGATCATCATCAGCCAACGTCTGCGCGAACTGGCGCTGCTGCGGGCCGTCGGCGCCAGCGGCCACCAGGTGCGGTCGATGATCCTGCTCGAGTCGTTCATCGTCGCCGCCGTTGCCACCGTCCTCGGGTTCTTCGGCGGCATCGGCGTGTCGAAGTTGCTCGTGGTGGTGTTCAACGCGGTCGGGGCAGGGTTCCCCGAAGCCTCGACAGTCATCCAGCCACGCACGATCCTGTTCACCGTGCTCGTCGGGTTCGGCGTCACGCTGATGGCCACCATCATCCCGGCGCTTCGCGCCAGCCGCATCCCACCAGTGGCCGCGATGCGGCCCGAGCTCGCGGCCGTGGGGCGAACCTCGAACCGTCGCCGCTACCTGGGTGGTGCGCTCACGGTCGGCGGCCTCGCGGTGTACGTCGAGGGCATCATCGGCAAGCCGGGTGGCACGCTGGCGATCATCATCTTCGCCGCGGTCGGCGCCATTGCGATGTTCCTGGGGGTCACCATCCTGGCCTCCAGCTTCGCCGGCCCGGTCGCTCGTGTACTGGGCAAGCCGGTCGCCAAGTTGTTCAAGGTGCCAGGACAGCTGGCGGCGCAGAACGCATCGCGTTCTCCACGCCGCACATCGTCCACCGCGTCGGCGTTGATGATCGGCGTGGCGCTGGTCGCCAGCGTCGGGGTCATCGGGTCGTCCTTGAAGCAATCGTTCTCGCAGCAACTCGAACAGTCCATCAAGGCCGACTTCTTCATCACCGATCCGTCGTTCCAGGGCTTCCCGCCAACGGTGGTCACCGAACTCGCAGCACTTCCCGAATTGTCCGCCACCAGCGGCTTCAGGGCCAGCACATTCCAGGTCGATGGTGGGTCGCGTTCGGTCGGCGCAGTCGACGGCGCCGAATTCGGCGAGATCGTCGACATGGACATCACCTCCGGTGGCTACGACGGTCTGGCCGACAACGGCCTCCTGGTCTACAAAGACCCCGCGAAAGACTTCGACCTGCAGGTCGGCGACACCGTCGATGTGCTGTGGCAGAACGGCACACAGCAGACACTCACCGTGCGCGGCATCTTCGCCGACGCATCCACCACCAACACCAACTGGATCGTCGACGCATCAGTCTTCGCAGCCGGCAACCCAACGGTGAAGAACGATTTCTTCGCCGGGGCGCGCATCACCGACGGCGTGTCGCCCCAGGCCGCCCGCGCAGCGGTGCAGACAGTGGTCGACAAGTTCCCACAGGTCGAGCTACAGGACCGTGCCGAGTTCCGCAAGAGCCAGGAAGACCAGTTGAACCAACTGCTGTTCCTGATCTACGGCCTGCTGGCCTTCGCCGTCGTCATCGCCGTGCTGGGCATCATGAACACGCTTGCCCTCTCGGTCTTCGAACGCACCCGCGAGTTCGGGCTGCTGCGCGCCGTCGGCACCAGCAAGCGCCAACTGCGTCGGGCCGTGCGGTGGGAGGCAGTGATCGTGTCGGTGTTCGGTGCGATTCTCGGTCTGGCGGTCGGGCTGCCGCTGGGCATCATCGCCACCAAGGGCATGAAGGGCATCGGCATCAACTCCGTCGCCTTGCCCGTCGGAACGATCATCGCCATCTTGGTGCTGGCAGTGCTCGCAGGCATGATCGCAGCGATGTGGCCGGCCCGACGCGCCGCCAAGCTCGACGTGCTCGAGGCCATCGCCACCACCTGATGCCACTCGCGCACGACGAACCACCAGTCCGGATCGCGTCGATCGGGCATCCGTCGCCGTCAGTCGGGCATGATGACACCATGGGTCCCCAAGATCTCGGCGTCGATGCGTTCGCCTTCGTCACCGAACGCCACCTGGCCACGCTGACGACGTTGCGCGCCGACGGCAGTCCGCACGTCGTTGCGGTCGGGTTCACCTACGACCCCAGCCGTCAGATCGTTCGGGTCATCACCTTCGCTTCTTCGGTGAAAGCGCGCAACGCGTTACGTGGCGGTCGCGCAGCGATCAGCCAGGTCGACGGCGCTCGCTGGATCACGTTCGAAGGTGCCGTCAGGGTCAGCGATCACGCCGCCGACATCGCCGCAGCCGTCGCCGCATACGCAGCGCGGTATCGCCAACCGAAACAGCGAACCGACCGCGTGGTCATCGAGATCGCTGTCGACCGCATCATGGGCAGTACGTCGATGCGAGGTGCGGCATGACCGCCGGGTACTCGGGAACGCCACTGGCCAAGAAGTTGGGCATCGTCGGCGATGTGGTGTTCACCGTTCGCCACGCTCCGACCGGCTTCGCCACCACGCTGGGCGACATCGGCGACGCGGTGTGGCAACAGTCGCTGTTAGCTCCCCTCGATGTCGTGGTCGCCTTTCATACGGTTCGCGCGGCGCTGGTCACCGAATGGCCGAAGCTGACCGCCGCCATGCAGCCGGCCGGAGGCATCTGGGTCGCCTGGCCGAAGCGCACGTCGGGCATTTCGACCGACATCACCGAAGATGTCCTGCGCGCCCAGTTGTTGCGCACCGGTTGGGTCGACAACAAGGTGTGCGCCATCGACGACACGTGGAGCGGGTTGCGTTTCGTTCTCCGCAAAGAGCTCCGGCGCCCCAAGGACAACACCCGCAAACGCTGAGTTCGGCCGGGCTTCAGCCGGCAGCGCCCCAGCCAGCGTGACGACGCCGACCGGCTGCCGGGTGTCGTTGTCTCGAATGCGTCACGTCATCTCGTCCCAAGGGGCACTCGCAGGTGGGGGGCAATCGACTCACCGACGCCTGGTCCTGGATTTTGGGCGAGCGGGGCTTTGGGTGAGCAGACAAGAGCGCGGCTCGTTTGTGCGCTCGCGCAAACCGCCGAGAACTCGTTCTCGCGAGCGCACAGAGGCGCGGAGTCTTTGTGTGCGCGCGTGGATCCTCCGCGGCTGGTTGCTGCGAACCCGTCACTTCAGCCTGGCAGCGCTTCAGGCTGGCAGCACTTCAGCCGGCGTGACGGCGCCAGGGCAGATCGCTGAGGAACTTGGCTGCCGCCGGATGCGGGTCCATCTCGCGTGAGTCGTCGGCGTCGGGACCGGTGTGCAGTGCCGGCGAGTGGTGCAGCTGGCAGCCAGGGCACCAGTACAGCAACCGAGCGTGCTCTCCCGACCGGCACACTTCGATGGTGTCGCCGCACCGCGAGCATCCCTGGCCGTTGCGGCCATAGACGGCCAAACCGCCCTTGGTGCTGGTGGTCGTGATGCGGCCGGCATGCTGGAGGTTGGCCCGCAACATGCGCGCCGCCGTGTGCACCAATTGGGCGCAGTCGGCGGCATCGAGCGATGAGACCGGCGCGAAGGGATGCACCTCGCATGCCCACAGCACCTCACAGCGATACACGTTGCCCACGCCGCAGACGATGTGCTGGTCCAGCAAGACCTCGGCAACCGCCAGCGACTGATCGGGATGGTGGTACAGCCGGTTGATGCACTCGTCCAGGTCGGCGCTTTCCTTGCACAGGTCGGGCCCCAGCGAGCCCAGGCCGGGATGGCGTGACCGATCGAACTGACGGTAGGTCTCGACGACCGGTGCGTTGAAGCACACGGCAACCCAGTCGCCCACATCGATCTCGACGCGCATCTGTTTGGCCGACTTCTGCCACCGCTCGCCATCGCGGTACAGGTGCCACGATCCGGACATGCGCATGTGCGTGTGCAGAATGAGCCCGTCGTCCCACGTGATCTCGAGGTGCTTGCCATGGCTCTCGACCTTCTCGACGATCCGGCCCGGAGCCGGGTGAGGGCCGTTCAGGCGTGGAGCATCGAAGCGCTTGATTGGCTTGCCAACCAACGCAGTTCGGAGCGCCGCTGCCGCTCGGTGGATCGTGTCCCCCTCTGGCACGTTCATCAGCATAAACCCGGTGTGCCAGACCGGCGCGCGATACCCGTGCGAAGCCCACCGCGCCGCCCGCGGCGGTAGCGTGCCGACATGGTCGAACACACGGGCGGGACCGACGACGACGGTGACGACGGCAGTGGCATCGACAGTGACCTCGACGGTGATCTCGGCGGTGACGAGTGGGATGTTGATGGCGACCAGACCATGGCCACCGGCAGCGATGTCGAGCTCGAACTGGCCCCCATCGATACCACGGTTGGCGAGGCCGCGCTGATCGCCACGGCTCGACGTCGCCACGGCGCGCTGGGCGGCATCGTCGCTGCAGGCATGCTGGGCATCGACAAGGTGCTCGGCCGCAAACCCCGAGAAGAGATCCCCGTGGTCGTCGATGCACCCACAGAGCCGGTCGACATCGACACGCAGGGCATCACCGTGCCACTGGATGCGCACACCGACGTGATCTCGCCACCGCTACCGCGCACGCTGCCGGTGGTAGCGCCGGCCCGGCGACGTCGTCGTTGACCGCGGTGTGCGCGTTTGGAACAGCGCTGGTCGTGGCGCATGCAGCCCTCGCGCCACGGCTACGGTGAACCTTGCTGCCGATTCGAGGAGGTCAGGCGTGCCCCCAGCAGGTGGCGGCCGCAGGCGCACGTTCATCGCCATCTTGATCGTCACGACCCTGGCGCCCACCGGCGGCCAGGGGCACAGCGTCGTGCGCGCAGCAGACGGAGACGGCATCGAGATCACCGACCCCGGCCTGATCGACGCCATCGAGTCGTCCTCCGACGGCACGAGTCGCGTCGTGGTCGAAGTGGTCACCGGCGACACCAGCGCCGCCCGTGCGCAGCTTCGTCCGCTGGCCGGCATCGTGACGGGCTGGATCACCGACGAGCTGCTGCAGGTGTCGATCCCCGTCGGTCAGCTGCAGCGCCTTGCCGCTGCCGCCGACGTGCAGACCGTGCGCCGACCGTTGATCGCCAACCGGCCGGTGACCGCCACGGTCGAGCAGGGCCCGATCACCGGTCAGAACGTGGCCGCGATCAACGCATCGGCGTGGCACGCGGCGGGCATCGCCGGCGCCGGGGTCAAGATCGGCATCGTCGACTTCTTCGATCTGTCGTTGTGGAAGCCCGCCGAGAACGGCGCGGTGCCCGACGCGGCGCATCGGTTGTGCATCGACAACTCGGGCAGCGGGTTCTGCCCCAGCACCGGGTCCGACGGCGAAGAGCATGGCGTCGCGGTTGCCGAGGTGCTGAAAGACGTGGCTCCTGACGCCGAACTTTTCCTGGCAACCGTGGGCACGGCCAGCGATCTGCAGCTGGCGGTCGACTGGTTCGCGACCAACGGTGTCGCCATCATGACCAGATCGTTGGGTGCCGCCTACGACGGTCCGGGAGACGGCTCGGGTCCCCTGGCCGCCGTGGTCGATCACGCCACGGCCAAGGGGATCACATGGTTCAACTCGGCTGGCAACGACGCGGCCGGCGCGTACGGCCGCTTCAGCGAAGGCACCGACGCCAACGGATACGTCGACTTCCAGCCCGGCCCCGGCAGCGACACGTTCCTGCAGATCCTCGACGACTCGCCCGATCAGTTCGCGACCTGCCTGGGCTTCGACGGAGTGCGCTGGTCCGATTGGACAAAGGCTCCAGCGCAGATGACCGATTACGCGGTGGAGATCTGGGTCAGTGGCCTCCTCGAGGACACGATCGATGCACGTCAGTCGGTGTCGGGTCAGCCGCTGGAGGCACAGGATTACTACGTGTGTGCGGCCGAGACGATCGAGGTGCGCGTGCGTCGGGTCGGCGGCGGCGACGTGGCCGGCGACATCGTCGAAGTGGGCTTGTTCGTCGGCCGGCTCGAGCACAGCAACGCCGGCTACAGCGCTGCCAAACCGGTCGTCGACTCGCGCAGCCCGGCACTGGTCTCGGTCGGAGCCGTCGACCCACCGAACGGTGGGGCCATCGGGTACTACTCCTCGCAAGGGCCGACCAACGATGGCCGCACCAAGCCCGACGTCTCGGCGCCCAGCTGCGTCAGCAGCTCCATCTACACACCCTGCTTCAACGGCACCAGCGCCGCCTCGCCATCGGCGGCCGGCATGGCCGCGCTGCTGTACCAGCGCGGGCTGGCGGGTGGCGGCGTGCACCTGGCAGCACTGGTCAAGCATCTGGTGACCGACCTCGGGGCAGTCGGCCCCGACAACATCTTCGGCACCGGCAGCATCACGCTGCCCGCTCCATCGCCGGCTGCCATCGACCAACGTCCGGCGCAGTACATGCCGCTGGCATCACCCACCCGCATCCTGGACACGCGGGCAGCCTCTGCCACCCCCGGTGCTCGCATCGGGCCGCACCCGCAGTTCACGATCCTCGATCTGCCGACGGGGGTCGCCGGCGCAACTGCCGTGGCCGTCAGCATCGTGTCGGTCGACAGCGTCGCCCCCGGATACGTGCAGGCGTTGCCCACGATGATGGGCCGGTTGGCCGACTCGTCGAACCTCAACGTGGCCAGCAGCGCGCAGGTCCAGCCCAACTTCGCCATCGTGCCCGTCGGCGCCGCGGGTTCGATCACGCTGTACCTGAACGCCGGCGGCAACGTGGTGGTCGACCTGTTGGGTTCGTTCAGCCCGGCAGCCTCCCCCGCCGTCTCGGCAGGTCGCTTCGTCGCTGTCGATCCCGTGCGCGTCCTGGACACCCGGCCCGAGTCGCCCGGACCTGTGCCGGCCGGCTATCAGCCGCACACGCCGACTGCCGGCGAAACAGTAGAAGTGCCCGGCATCGGGGTGCCTGGGATTCCCGTTGGGGCAATCGCCGCTGTCGTCAACGTCGTGGCCGATCGCGCGCAGGGCAACGGGTTCCTACGCACCCAACCCACCGGCGCTACGGGGCTGACCACCTCGAACGGCAACTTCGTCGCCGGCATCGCGTCGGGCACGCTCAGCATCGTGCCGGTGGGCGCCAATGGCAGCATCAGCATCTACACCAGCCAGGCCACACATCTGGTTGTCGACCTGATGGGCTACTTCACCGGCGACAGCTCTCCGGCCGGTTCCGACGGTCTGTTCGTTCCGGTCACGCCCACACGCGCCTACGACAGCCGCAACGCGCCAGCCGGCATCCACATCGGCAACACGACTCGCACCGTTCAATTGGCCGGCACGGCAGTTCCCGCAGACGCCGGCGCCGTCTCGATGAACCTGACGTCCGACGCCGCCGACGGCGCAGGCTTTCTGACCGCGTACTCGGCAGACCAGGCACTGCCCGCCACATCCAGTCTGAACTACCCGGCCACCACCCCGCGAGCCAATGCTGCCATCGTCACGCTGGGTTCCGGCGGAAGACTGAATACGCTGGTGAACCGGACCACACATGTCATCATCGATGTGAACGGCTACTTCACAGGAACCACGTGAGCGATCAACTCGATACGAAGACCGGATGGCTTGACCGCGACACGCTCGCCAACATCCGCGCCAACATCCCGCTCGTCTACGTCGATGCCGTGCCGGTGCGCGTCGACGACCTGGGCAAGGTGACCCATGTGGGCATGCTGCTGCGTCAGGCTGCCGACGGCTCACTCAGCCGCATGATCGTGACCGGGCGTGTGCTGTTCGGCGAGCGGCTGCGCGAAGCCCTGCTGCGTCACCTCGAGAAAGATCTCGGCCCGGTGGCACTGCCGCAGATCCCCGTGAATCCGGCCCCGTTCACGGTCGTCGAGTACTTCCCCGATCCCGAGGTCAGCGGTTTCTACGACCCACGGCACCACGCCGTCAGCCTGGCGTACGTCGTGCCGGTTGCCGGCGACTGCCAACCCACCCAGGAGGCGCTCGATCTCGAGTGGTACACGCCGGTCGAGGCGGTCAGCGAACGGGTTCGCCGCGACATGACCGGCGGCCACGACCGACTCATCCGCCACGCGCTCGCCCACGTGGGCGCGCTTCCCTGATCGTCGACCCCATCACGAACTCGCCCGCTGCACCCGCCTGGGTCGATGCCGCGCACGTGATCATCGTGGCCGGCAAAGGCGGCGTGGGCAGCAGCACGGTCGCTGCGACGGTGTCGCTGTTGGCCGCACGTGCAGGGCGAGATGTGCTGCTGATCTCTGTCGATGGCAAGCCGGGCCTGGGACCGTTGTTGGGCGGCAAGCCGTTGACCTCGAAGGATCACGTGTTGTGCCAGCTGCCATCGGGTGGCCGCGTACGCGGCCGCACCATTCCCCCGCAGCAGGCGTTCGGCGACTACCTGGATCTACGCGGAGTGGGTGGGATACTGCGCCGTGCCGCGCAGGCCGCATCGCTCGACGTGGTGGCCGCGTCCACTCCGGGGCTGGAGCATCTGCTGGTGCTGGGCAAGATCAAAGAACTGGAACGAACGGGTGAGGCCGACCTGATCGTGGTCGACGCGCCGCCCGCTGGTCATGCCGCACCGTTCCTGCGTTCTGCGTCGGCCATACGCGATCTGGTTGCGTCGGGACCCCTTCGGGTGCAGGCCGACCAGGTCTCCGAAATGCTGTCGGACCCCACGCGTTCGCAGGCCATGATCGTCACGCTGCCCGAAGAAACACCGGTGAACGAGGCCATCGAGTTGGCCTTCGACCTGGAAGAGTCCCTGGGCCTGTCATTGGCACCGCTGGTCGTCAACGGTTGCTGGCCCGACCGGCCCGGCCTGGCCGTGGCCACCACCACTGCCGCACGCGAGGTCGACGTGAAGTTGACCGCCGCGCAACGGTCTGCGCTGGTCGCCTCCAGCCGCTTCGGCGCAGCCCGGTTGGTCGTGCAGGCCGAGCAACTGGCGCGGCTGGACGAACGGCTGCCGCTGCCGCGCCTCCGGCTGCCCCGGCTGCCCACCCCTCGCTTGGGCACCACCGAACTAGAACTGTTGGCCGACGCGCTGGGCGTCGCTGCCATCGAGCACCCGCGGGCCAGTGTCTCATGAGCACTCGAATGGAAGTCGGCGATGATCCCGCCACGGTCACAGCGGCGCACGACGGTCGGTTGGACGCGCTGGTCGCCTCCAGCTCGCTGATCGTCACGTGTGGGCCGGGCGGTGTGGGCAAGACCACGACAGCCGCGGCGATCGGGTTGATCGGCGCCCGCGCTGGGCGACATGTCGTGGTCGTCACCATCGACCCTGCGCGACGGTTGGCCGACGCGTTGGGGCTTGGCCGAGGCCAGACCGACGAACCGCATCGCGTGAAGGGTCTCGGTCGCCTGTCGGGTTCGTTGGATGTGTTGATGTTGGATGCCGAGCGCACCTTCGACCGCATGATCATCGAACGTGCCGGCCCGCGTGCCGACGCCATCCTGCAGAACCGCGTCTATCGCAGCATCGCCGGATCGCTGTCGGGCGCGCAGGAGTACATGGCCATCGAGCGATTGCATCAGGTGCACGACGCCGGGCTGCACGACCTGATCGTGGTCGACACACCCCCATCACGTCACGCCGTCGACATCCTGTCGGCGCCCGATCGCCTCAGCGCGTTCTTCGGCCATCCGGTGTACCGCGCGCTCACCATGCCCGGCCGATCGATGGCCCGCGTCACGTCCACTGCGGCCACTGCGTTCTCGTGGACCGTCAAGCGTCTGGCCGGTCCGCGCATCGTCGAGGACACCATCGAACTGTTCCGCGCCATGACCGGCATCGAAGAGGGGTTGAAGTCACGCGCCGCCGCTGTGTCGGCGTTACTTCGCCTGCCGTCCACCAGCTTCGTCCTGGTGTCCAGCCCGCGTGCCGAAGCGATCGACGAGTCGCAGCACCTGGCCGACGCGCTCGAGCAGGGCGGCTATCCGTTGCACGCTGTCGTTGCCAACTTGGTGCATCCGCTGCCACCGGTCTGCGACCTCGATCCCGATCTGGTGCCTGCAGACTCGGCGCTGGCCCAGCAACTGGTGCACCATCAGCAGCTGACCGAACTGGCGACCGCCGAACGAGCCGAGTTGCGCGCGCTGTGGACGGCCGTCGCCGCTCGTTCGGCTGCCACCGCTGACGGCAAGGCCGACCCCGACGCCGAACATGCGGTGGTGCTGTGCGAGGTGCCCCTGCTGGACCATGACGTGCACGCGCTGGACACGCTGGCCGAGATCGCCGACGTGCTGACTGCGTAACGGGCTGACTGCGTAACGGGCTGGCTGGGTTCACCCGGCCGGCATCGGTTGCGGAGCAGCGGGTCAGTTCGGCGAGCGCCAGGACAACAACTGGCCCTGCCCGGCCATGACCAACGATCCGGGCATGACCCGCAGCCGGGTGGGACGCAGGCGCACGATGCCGAACCGCGGCGACTCGGGCGAATCCCATCCAGGAATGATCCGGGGGTCGTAACCCAACGGCGGCGGTGCATCGGCAAAGCGCTGCCATCCCTCGGCCAACTGCTTTGGCGAGTCGTCCCACGACACCGTGCAATCGGCAGTGCACGTGTCGTGGTCAGACGTCCAATACGTCAACGACATTCGGTTGCCACCGGGTGCGGCGAGATGCTGTGCCTTCGGTGACAGCGGCGACGTCGCGATCCAGCCGGTCAGTGCGTCGCCATCCCATTCCCAGATCGGGTGCAGCACTCGGGTGCGTGGAGCGCCCGATGCATCGACGGTGGCCACCGTGCACCACACGATCCGATGGGCCATCTGGACAAAGGCCGGTGCGACGATCTCGAGCGGTTGCACGGACGGACCGTATCGATCGGGCGGGACACACGCAAGACTTCGTGTGTGGCCGAATCGATCGAGCTTCGAGTGTTTCAGCCTGCGAATCAGACGGCGGTGCGCTCCGTGGCTTCGTCGTCACCCATCACACCGAGGGTGAATTCGGCATGGATGGGTGGTTCGAACGGATGTTGTCATCTGCACCTGGCACGTCCTGCGCGTCAGATCGGTAGCGATCGACCAGCACAGCACCCAGCCGCGCCAGCTGGTGCCGCAGTTCGTCGGGCGAGATCACTTCGAGGGCGTGCCCCAACCC
>JANNFQ010000242.1:0-8497 GCA_031380045.1 Acidimicrobiaceae bacterium | reverse complement strand
GCACGGTCGATGACGAGCAGGTGGTAAAGCTCGGGAGAGGCGAGGGCGTGAATGACGTCGCCGGCGTCCCGCGCGCGCAGGCCGGGGCGTAGCGCCTTCGCTCTCGCCAGCGCCGTGGCGACGCGTCCTTGGCCCTGCTGGCGTTGCCGCGTCAGCTCGTCGAGGATCGCTGCGGCATCGGTGTCGGAACTGGCAGCGCTGACCAGGATGCGATAGATCGGCGCAGTCCTGGTGTTGATGTCCACGCTGACGGCGGCCAGGCGCGCCAGGGTCTCCTTCGGGCGGGTCGCTTCGAAGAGCGAGCGCACGTGGCTTCGTTCCGCGACCGGAACCGGCTCGTCGTCGCCGGCGATCGACGTGTCGAGGAGGGCCTTGAGGATGCCCTTCTTCGACGAGAACAACCGATAGACGGTGGCCTGCGGGATCTCCGACCCGCTGCTGATCCCCTCGATGGTCGTCGCGCCGTATCCGCGCTCGAGGAAGAGGGTGCGGGCGGCATCAAGCACCGCCCGGCGCGCCAAGCGTGTCCGCGCCTGCGGCGCCCGAGACCTGTCGTCTGCCATGGATGGGGATCGAGCTATTTTCGTCGCTTGGCGGCCGCTCGGCCGACGTTGAGATCGACGGCGGCTCGGATCAGGGCCTTGAACGCCTGCGAGTCGAGTTTCGAACCCTCGATGATGTCGATCGCTCGCCTGGTGCCGGCATCGAGGCTGGCGTTGAACAGGCGGTCGGGGTCGTCGAGTGACGCTCCGTGCATGAACGTGAGCTTCACCTTGTCCTTGTAGATCTCACCGGTGCAGATGATGCCGTCGTGCGACCACGTGGGGACGCCGGCCGGATTCGACGCCTTGGCCCACTTCGCTTCCTCGGACACGTCGGGGTCGGTCTGCTCGATGAGCACGCGGATCCGGTCCAACGTGTCGTGTCGCCAATCGATGCCGGTCATGTCAGTGGCTCACGGCATCGCTGGTCAGGGCGGCGAAGTCGCGCTGCACCTTGCGGTACCACTTCATGCCCGAGACCGGTCGCCGCCACCGGCCCTTCATGTCGCGCAGCGCCGGCTCGTGATCGCTGCTCCCCGCAGCAACCGCCTCGCGGAGGTGACGGTCCTGGGCCTTGATGATCTCGTTCGCATCCTCGCCAATGAGGGGGAGCTCACACGCTCCTCCGAGTTGGCTGCAGGTCATCGTCTTCATGACATGTCTCCTTGGTTGTGCTGTTGTGAGAGTGACACTCTCATATCGAGAGTCTCACTGTCAATAGCGCAACGACGGAACACGTCTGGTCACCCGACCAGCGCCAACCGCTCACTCCGACATCAGGTTGTCATACGTGGCGTACACCAGCGCTCGTGCACGCCATCGCCGAACAGGCCGATTGCGTGCTATTCGCGTTCCATCGAGACTGCCATGCCGGGCAGTGCGACCCACGGTTGCCGGTCGACGCACCAGACCTCGACGGTCGGCTGAACCGTCGACTTGTCGTCGAGCGTGCCCACCTTGACGGCGATGATCCCGGCCGACAGCGCCAGCTCCGACACGATCGGTGAGCCACATGAACCGCAGAACCGACGGCGCACGTACACGGCGTCGTTGTTCTCGCCTGTCTCCTCGTAGGTCCGCAGTTCGCCGTTGACGGAGAACTGCGACTCGTGCGCGATCAGGTTGACCGAGAACGCCCCACCGCTCTGGCGCTGGCAATGATCGCAGTGACAGACGGCTGTGGCGATCAGGTCACCGGCCAACTCGTATGTCACTTCCCCACACAGACATCGTCCCGTTCGCATCGACACACGATAGCCCGAGGGCCGGAACTGCCCGTCAGGTCTGACAGGCTGCAGGCATGCGCCGATCGATCGACGACTACCCGTTCGAGGATGCCGACCTGCCAGAGGGCGCCGACGACACGCAGCGGTTGTCGTGGGCGGTGGCCATCAGCGACGACTACGACGATGCCGAGCCACGCGTCGTGCTGACTGTCGAGGAAGTGGGCTCGCCGGGCGAAGGGCTGGTGGCGCACCTGATGCCGTCGATGGCACGTCGGTTGCGGTCGGCACTGCGCGACGGATTGCGCGAGATCGGTGAAGATCCGGGCGACTGACGTTTCGGCGGATTGGCGCGATGTGGGTCAGATCGCGAATCCACTGTCGGAATAGACGCGCTGCGTGTAAAGTTGACCAAGCAGATCGGCTTTTCGCCCAATTCGAACCGCCGAGCGAGTCAGCATCTGTCCGCTTCCTGGGGAGGTCAACTCAATGGGCATCGCACCCGTCATTCCGGCACCGCGTGATCTCACCGAAGAGCAGCACCGTGACATCGAGCGGTTCGAGCGCGCGGTCGCGCAATACGTGGCCGGCGAGATCTCTGAAGACGTCTTTCGCGTCATGCGATTGAACAACGGCGTGTACGGCCAGCGCCAGGGTGGCACCAACCAAATGGTGCGCATCAAGTTGCCCGCCGGCACCATCACGCCCGAGCAACTCGACCTGATGGGTCGGATCAGCGACGAGTACTCGCGAGGTTGGGGCCACATCACCACACGACAGAACGTGCAGGTGCACTACGTCGAGCTGACCCGCGTGCCCGACCTGATGCGCGAGCTGGCCAAGGTGGGCCTGACCAGCCGCGAGGCATGCGGCGACACCGTACGTAACGTCATGGCCTGCCACCTGGCCGGTGCGTGCCCGCACGAAGAGCTCGACGTCACTCCCTGGGCCGAGGCTGCGTTCCAGCACTTCGTTCGCAACCCGCTGGGCCAGCGTCTGCCGCGCAAGTTCAAGATCAACTTCTCGGGCTGCAGCACCGACTGCGGCCAGGCGATGTTCAACGACGCCGGTGTCATCGCCACCACGCGCACGCTGGAAGACGGCACGGTCGAGGCTGGGTTCCGCGTCTACATCGCCGGCGGCCTGGGCGCCACGCCGCATCCGGCGATGGCATTGGAAGACTTCACCAGCCGCGAAGATCTGCTGCCCACCATCGAGGCTGTGCTGCGGGTGTTCGATCAGACGGGCAACCGCGACAACAAGCTGCGCGCCCGCATGAAGTGGGTCGTCGACAACCTTGGTATCGACGAGGTGCGTCGCCGCGTGTTGAAGGTGCGCCACACGCTGCCGGCGTCGTCGTCGTGGCCCGGCGGCATCCCCGATCTGGTCGCCAAGCTGGGCGATGCTCCTGCAGGTCGCAGCACCACGGTGTTGGCAACCGACGTCGGGCAGGGCGTCAGCATTGCGTTGACGCCCCGCGATCCGTACGGGCGTTGGGTGGCCACCAGCGTGATTCGTGGCCGCGCCAACAACACTGTGTCAGCGGTTGCCTACGCACCTCTCGGTGACATCACCGCATCGCAGTTCCGGTCACTCGCCAGCATCCAGCGCGAACTGGGGGCCGATGTGCGGTTGAGCAATCGTCAGAACGTGGTGTTCCGCGGTCTGACCGACAGCCAACTGCCCGTGCTGTACGCACGTCTGGACGCCATCGGAATGGCCCGCCCCGGCGCCGAGTTGGCCCGCGATGTCGTTGCCTGCCCAGGCGCCGACACCTGCAACATCGCCGTCACTCAGTCGCGCGGCCTGGCCAAGGCCATCGGCGAACGACTCGAGGAAGAGGGCTTGGCCGAGGTGGGTGGGGTGCGTATCAACATCTCGGGTTGCACCAACAGTTGCGGCCAGCACCATGCGGCCGACATCGGATTCTTCGGCGCCGAGCGTCGTGCGCACGGCAAGTCGGCGCCCGGTTACCAGATGCTGCTGGGCGGCTACGTCGGCCACGAGCAGATCCACTTCGGCGAGAAGGCACTGCGCCTGCCGGCCAAGGCCGCACCCGAGGCCGTCGTTCGCGTCGTGCGCCAGTTCGCCGACCAGCGCACGGCTGGCGAGACGTTCCGCACATGGATGGACCGCAGCGGCGGTGCCGCCGTCATCGGTGGCACCTTGAAAGAGCTCGACGTGTTCCCGACACCAGAGGAAGCGCCCGAGTTCTACACCGACTTCGACGAGACCGGCCCGTTCACGGCCGAGGTCGGCGACTCGGAGTGCGCAGTCTGAGCGCACGCCACGACGTTGCGGCAGCGGCCATCGACGCGGCCAACGCTGATGATCCCACCGTGGTATTGGTGCGCGGCCAGCGCCTGCCCCTGGCACTGGCACACGGCCGGTTGGCGGCGGCATGGGTGCAGCAGATGCACCTCGACGCTCATGAGACCTGGCTACTGGCGGCTCGCGCCCATCATCTTCGACGCTGGGAGGTACCGCGGCAGTCGTATCCGGCGGGACGGGCCGGCTACCTGAAGTGGCGCCGCGACCAGAAGGCGCGCCATGCCGGCGATGTCGCCGAACTGCTGGTCGCCGCCGGGTACTCGGGCGACGAGGTCGAGCGAGTCCAGACGATCCTGCGCCGCGACCGGCTGAGCAGTGACGACGGACAACAGGCAGTCGAGGACGCCGCCTGCCTGGTGTTTCTCGAGACGCAACTGGCCGACGTCGCCAAACGAATGGAGCACGGCCTGTTGATCGACGTGCTGCGCAAGACAGCGCGCAAGCTCAGCGCGGCAGGTGCCGCGGCCATCGCCGACATTCCTTTGGGCGACGAAGAACGAGCACTGCTGACCGAAGCGTTGGCACCCGACTGAGCCGACCGACCGGCTTGCTCGCCGGTGCGCTCGACCGGCGACGATCGATCAGCTGAACACGCGTTGGGCGGCACTGATGCGCGTGTCGATCAGCCGCGTCGGCGAGTGCAGGCCGTTCAGCACTGTGGTCTCCCCGACGACATCGACGATCACATGCGTGTCGGCCATGGCATACACGCACACGAACCCATCGGCATCGACCACCGACACGAACGAGTTCGCGATGGTCTGACCCGCAGCGAAGTTCAACGAACTCGCAGTCGGCCGACCGGCCGCACACGGATACAACGTCACGAACCCAGCCGCCAACGGACCGTCGACCGTCAAGGTGCCGAACACCGTGGAACCCGGCTGACCGGCACGCACGCGCAACGACGTGCCAGCGCCAAGACGCCCGATGGAGTTGGTTCGCGTATCGACCAGGCGTGTCGGCGAGTGCACGCCGCCCAGGATGGTGGTTTCGCCGACGACATCGACGATCACGTGCGTCGGCGCCATCGAGTACACGCACACGAACCCATCGGCATCGACCACCGAGACGAACGAGTTCGCGATGGTCTGACCCGCCGCGAAGTTCAACGAACTCGCAGTCGGCCGACCGGCCGCACACGGATACAACGTCACGAACCCCGCCGCCAACGGACCGTCGACCGTCAACGTGCCGAACACCGTGGAACCCGGCTGACCGGCACGCACCCGAAGTGGTGTGTCGGAGCCGATGCGCCCGCCCACCCCGGTCTGGGGCGACAGACGCGTATCGATCAGGCGCGTCGGCGAGTGCAGCCCATCCAGCACGGACGTGCCGCCCACAACATCGACGATCAGGTGCGTCGGCGCCATCGAGTACACGCACACGAACCCATCTGCATCAACAGTCGACACGAACGAGTTCGCGATGGTCTGACCCGCCGCGAAGTTCAACGTGCTGGCATTCGGCCGACCCACCGCACACGGATACAACGTCATGAAGCCGGCGGCCAACGGACCATCGACCGTCAACGTGCCGAACACAGCGGAGCCCGGTTCGCCGGCACGCACCCGCAGCGGCGCGTCAGGACCAACGTACGCCGACTGTGCAGCGATGGACCCCACACCGAAGTGCCAGTTGATGCCGGCCCGACCGGGCTGTTCCAGCGACACGGCATAGCTGCCAGGGGTCAAGGGGTCGCGAGGAAAGAGGAACACAGCGTTCGAGTCGCGCAGCAGGTTGAAGCCCAACGTGCCGTAGACCTGATCGGTGGTGCGATAGGTGTGCTCGGTGACGATGCACAGGTCGCTTGCGTCCCGCAGCACGGTGCCACCCGGCGTGGTCAGACTGGCGGTCAGTTGCTCGCTGGGCGTATCGGTCAGCAACGCCATGATCGGCAGCCCGTCGAACCCGCCACTCTGACACCCCTCCAGCGGGCTGGGCACTTCTCGACCCTGATACGAATCGACGCCTACCAGCGCGCCGTCGCCGGGAAACAGGACCTGTTGCACGGGTGCGGCCTCGACGCCACGAATCACATCAAGACCGACGGCGTTGTCGAGTTGACCGAACGCGCTGCGCCGCAAGCCGGGCCGCAGCAGGCCGATTGCGTGGAACGGCGCGGTGATCCAGTGGTCGATCGCCTCGGCGGGGCTGGCGGCCGTGCCCAAGTTCGATGAACGCGCCGCCGTGGTTCCGTCGTCGGTGTAGTACGGGCTGAGCGGATTCTCGTCGTGCACGCTGGCGTACGAACCCGACCGCAGGCCGTCAGACGTGTACGCCAGGTAGCGCAGGTGGTCGACGATGCCGGCCGACCATTCGGGCTCGTCGACCACGGGCTGCAGGCCAGACCCCACCCGGTAGGCGTTCAACGATGCCAGCCACGAGTCGGTCGGCGTTTCGGCTCGGGCGACGCCGGTCTGGGCCCCGCCGATGGGCGCAGCCTGACTCAGTGGTCCGAGCAGTGGTCCGAGCAGCGCTACGAGCGCCACCACGATCGCGATACGTCTCACCAATCCGGACACACCCTCATCTCATGTTGGCCGTCTGACATTGGCCGTCTGACGCTGGCCGTCTGACACTGGCCAGGTCGACCGGCCACAGTAGCCGAACGGTCACCGTGACCGGCCCTCGGCACGGCCCGTGCAGCCTCAGGCAAGCTTCTCGACGAAACCCTCGAGCTGGCGCAGGTTGCGGCACTCGTACACGCCGTCGGTGTGTGTGCCGTACTCGCCGACGATGGAGTCGCCGGTGTTCCAGTAGCTGCGCGGTTCGGGGTTCAACCAGTACACGTGGCGTGCCTTTTGTCGGATCTCTTTCACGACCCATGCCTGACTGGCGTGGTAGTTGTTGCGCGCGTCTCCCAGCAACAGCACCGTGGTCTTGGGACCAACGTCCTTGCCGTACTTCTCCCAGAACACCTCGAACGCATGGCCGTAATCGCTGTGCCCGTCGACCCACACGACATCGGCCTCGGTGTTGACCCGATGCACGGCCTCTTGCACGTCTTCGGTGTTCCTGAAGAACTCGGTGACTTCGTCGATGCCGTCGATGAAGACAAATGATCTGACCTTCGAGAACTGGCCCTGGATCGCGTACACCAGCATCAGCGTGAAACGGGCGAATGCCGCCACCGATCCCGAGATGTCGGCGACCACCATCAGTTCGGGCTTGGCCGGCCGGGGATACTTGAACTTCGGCTCGGCCGGCACGCCGCCGTAGCTCAGTGAGTGGCGAACGGTGTTGCGGAAGTCCAGCGGGCCCTTGCGTCCGTGTCGACGCTTGCGGGTCAGACGCGCAGCGAGCTTGCGGGTCAAGGGACCCAGTGCCTTCTTCAGGTTCTGCATCTCGTCGCGCGATGCATGCATGAACTCGACGTCTTCGGGCAGCGGTTTGCGCAACGTCTTAGCCATGGCCTCGGCGCCTCGGTCGGCCACCAGGCGGCGGCGGATCTCGGCCTCGATCTCTTTCTTGAACTGCTCGATGCGGTCGTTGTACTCGTCTTTCTCGAGCCGTTCTTCCAGCGCAGTGAGCTCGCCACCGACCTGTTCTTTGCTGGCTTCCATGAGCTTGTCGAGCATGCCGTCGAGGTCGAGGTTGCGCAGGGTGCGGTACAGGTAATAGGTGCCACCCACCGGGCGTCCCGGTTCCATGCCGGCGAAGCGCTGCACGGCTTGTTTGGCCAAGGCTCGCATCATGGCCTGATCGCCGTTCATCAGCGCCTGCATCAGCATGTGCGCCATCTCTTCGGGCGTCATCGACTCCATCGAGCCACCGGCCGCGCCCTTGCCTTCACCCTGGCGCATCTGCTCTTGCATCTCACGCCACATCTGGTCGAAGTCGCTGTCGTCGCCGTCCTTCAGCTTGTATTCGGGCCCGCGCAGGCTGAAGTACACCTCGAACACCGTCTCGAACGCGCGCCAATGACTGTTGTTCTTGACCATGGTGGCGGCCAGCGCGTACTTGAACGCCTCACGATCTTCGATGGGGATGTGTTGCACTGCCTCCATCGCGTCGAGGTTCTCGGTCAACGACACAGGCAGGCCTGCATTGCGAAGTTCGACCACGAAGCCGGCGAGAAGGTCGAGCATCGGTTCAGCCCGTCACTTGTCGACGCTGAGCTCTTTGGCCGCCTTGGCGATGTCGGTCTGGTACTTCAGCAGGATGTGCAAGGTTTCCTTGGCCTGCTGCGCGTCGATGCTCTCGATGCCCAACAACACCAACGTACGCGCCCAGTCGATGGTTTCGCTGACCGACGGCGCCTTCTTCAGATCGAGCTGACGGATGCTGCGCACGATGCGGGCGATCTGGTCGGCCAGGTTCTCGGTGACACCGGGAACCTTGGTGAGCACGATCTCCTTCTCACGAGCCATGTCGGGATAGTCGACATGGAGGTAGAGG
>JANNFQ010000230.1:0-8406 GCA_031380045.1 Acidimicrobiaceae bacterium | reverse complement strand
TCTCGGGCACGCCGACGATCGAGAACCGTTCGGCCACCTTGATCGGCCCGATCTGGCGGCCGGTCAGGTTGGTCTCGTTGGCGATGCAGCCGACCAGGTCGCCTGGGTTCACTCGTGCCGCGCGGCCGAGACCGATGTAGATGCGCCCCGTCTCGGACGCAATGCTGGGATCGTCGCGGTGCCGCCGTTCGGCACGCTCGGCGCGACCGGGTCGGCTGGGCCCGTCGGATCGGGTCGGTCGTTCGTGGCGCACCTGTGGATCGGGAATCTCCTGGGTGTCGTCGATGGAGGCGCCGCTGGCTTCGTGGGCCATCTTGACGGCAGCCAGGGCCACGTCGCGCAACTCGAACTCGTCGCCCAACGCATCGACGACCGGACCGAACTGATCGACGTCGCCCGATAGCAACACCTCACGCAGCGTGCCCAGCGTCAGTTGCATCTGCCGCTCGCGCAAGTCGGCAACGGTGGGGATCTTCTCGATCGTGATCTGCTGTTTGGTCAGACGCTCGATGTTGGCCAGCAGCCGCTGCTCACGCGGCTCGGCCAGTGTGATGGCCACGCCTTCGCGCCCAGCGCGACCGACGCGTCCGATGCGGTGCACGTAGGCCTCGGGCGCTGACGGCACGTCGTAGTTGACGACGTGGGTCAACTGATCGAGGTCGAGACCGCGCGCCGCCACATCGGTGGCGATCAACAACTCGGCGGTGCCGGCACGCATGCGACCCATCACCCGGTCGCGCTGTTCCTGGCTCATGCCGCCGTGCAACGGCTCGGCCCGATAGCCGCGGCCGTTCAGAGTCTCGGTCAGCTGGTCGACTTCGGTACGGGTACGGCAGAACACGATCGCGGCGGTCGGCACTTCTACATCCAGGATGCGACCGAGCGCAGCAGCCTTGTGTGCGCGAGCCACCACGTACGCGCGCTGACTGGTCAGCGCGCGCCCGGCCTTGGTCTCGCTGCGGCCGATCTGGATGCGAATCGGATCGCGTTGGTGACGCTTGGCGATGGAGTTGATGCGCGGCGGCATCGTGGCCGAGAACAGCACGGTCTGCCGTTCTTTCGGCGTGGCCGACAGGATCTCGTCGATGTCTTCGGCGAAGCCCATGTCCAACATCTCGTCGGCCTCGTCCAGCACCACCACTTGCACGTCGTTCAGCGGCAGCGTGCCGCGACGGATGTGGTCGAGCGCGCGGCCGGGCGTCGCGACCACCACATGCACGCCGCGATCCAGAGCCTGCAACTGGCGACCGATGGGCTGCCCGCCGAGATGGGCACGACGTCGGCGCGCACATCGCGGCCGTACCTGTACAACGCCTCAGAGACCTGCACGGCCAACTCTCGAGTCGGTACCAGCACCAGCGCGATGGGCACCACCGGCCCAGACCTTGGGATCAATTGCAAGATCGGTAGGGCAAACGCGGCGGTCTTGCCGGTGCCCGTCGCAGCCTGGCCCAACAGGTCTCGGCCCGCGAGCAGCGGCGGAATTGCCTCGCGCTGGATGGGTGTCGGTTCTTCGTAGCCGAGATCGTCGAGCGCCTTCAACAGCTCTGGACGCAAGCCGAGTTCGGCGAACCCAGCGCCCAGCGGCTCGTCGGACGAATCGTCGGAACCATCGGCCTCGGCCGCCTGATCGGCTTCGGCAGACGAGTGGTCGTCGGCAGACGGGTCGACTTCTGAGGGTGAGTCATCCTGGACTGCGTGGTCTTCTTCGGCGACCGTGTCAGCTTGGACCGTCTCAGCGTGGACCGTCTCAGCGTGGACCGTCTCAGCTTGGACCGTGTCGGTTGGCGTGTCGGTTGGCGTGTCGTAGGCCAACCGCTCGATGGGGGAGGTGTCGTCGGGTTGAACGTCTTCGGAGGTCACGTCAGCGATCGATCGTCGCGAGTGACGGGTGGAGATGAAAGTGGTCGAGCATGATGGCCGTCCAGGTGTTGGGTGTGTCGTTCGAGAGCTGGATCCCGTTGGTCGAGAGCGATGCCACGTCGGCCGGTCAGCATGCCGTCGCCGTGCGCAGGCGGCTTTCGAAGTCTTCGTGATTGATGTACGCGCCGCACAGCCGGCGAACACCGCTGTAGGCATGGCGGCCGTGCAGGACCCGCCAGTTGTCGAACAGCAACGCCTCGCCCGGGGCCAATACGTGGAGCCACTGCAGCCGCTGGTCGTTGGCCAGCAGATCGAACGCGCGTAGCGCGTCGTACAGCTCGACCATCTCGTCGTGTGGCAGCAGGAACGGGGCGCGGTCCGAGTTGTTGAACGACACCTGCACCAGTGCGCCGGTGTGATCGTGCCGAAGTGCGGGTCGGGCAGCCATGAGATGCGAGCCGTCACCGATGTACTGCCCGGGGATGGCCACCTGCGACAGGACCTCGTAGTGGCGTGGCGACTGCTGCTGCAGATCGGATGCGATGCGGAACCCGTCGACCATGGTGGACGCTCCACCCTCGCCGTCGAACTGCAGGCAGTGCAGCATCTGCAGCCCCGGTGCATCGTGCGAGTAGGTGCCGTCGGTGTGCGGGCGCAGTTCCAACGTGGTGTACGCCATGTCGGCCTTGCTGAGGTCGGCGGTGAACTCCCAGAACCCGCCGAAGATGGTCTGGCGCACGTAGCCGACGCGTCGTGCCAATGCTTCGGTGGCCTCGGCCGTGGCCGGCGTGTCGGACGCGATGGCGAAGCCGTACGCGGCGACCTTGCGCAGCCATGCGGCCACACCCTGATCGGTGGACATGATCTCGTCGTACGGCACCGACGGATGCGGCATGACCGATTGGGCGTCCCACAACAGGCGCGGCTCGTCGACGCCTGCGCTGGGTGCCGACGGTTGGCGGAATCGCTCGAGGAAGTGGATGGGCAACACCGAAGGTTGTTCGTCGGACGACCAGTCGATCTGAACGTCGTGATCGGTGACGGACACGTGCTGGGCCGACAGCAATGGTGGCACTGCCGCGGTGTACAGCTGTCGCTGCTGCGTGACCGGATGCAACGTGGCCTCGTCGTGGGCGTGGTCGCGCAACCAGATCCATGGGTAGCTGCTGTCGGCACCGTCGCTCCAGGTGACCGACAGGTGGCCGTCATGCGGCGCAACAGCAGAGATCGTCGGCATGTCCGCCA
The DNA here is from genome assembly GCA_031380045.1 of Acidimicrobiaceae bacterium. Lineage (GTDB taxonomy): Bacteria > Actinomycetota > Acidimicrobiia > Acidimicrobiales > Ilumatobacteraceae > VFMC01. The sequence continues at coordinate 5,298 of JANNFQ010000230.1, read as the reverse complement.
TCGTACTGCCGGCCGCTCGGCACTCGGCCCAGGCCGCCTAGCGCGCAGCGAGCGAGTGCAGCATGTCGGCGTATTGATCGAACGGCTCTACGGTCAGTCCCTCGATCTTGCCCAGGTCGTCCCATCGGCGTAGATCGCACGCGGCGCCCTGCGACGGCAGTGCCTGGAATCGGGCGACTTCGGCTGCCGACATCGGCCCTCCCTGAGTAGCCAGACTGCGCACCGACCCTTCGGAAAGCAGCCCGTGATACGTGGGGTCGATGGCACACAGGTAGCGCTTGGCTTCGACGTGCAACGCGATCGGTGCCGTCACCGACGTTGGGAACAGCCCGGCCAGTGCGCGCACAGCGATGGACTCGTGTCGACGATCGACCGTCAGATCGCCCATCTGACCATCGGCCTGTTCCAGTTCGATCAGATGGCCGATGTCGTGCAGCAGCGAGGCAACGACCAGCGCGTCGTCGGCGCCCGCTTCCGCGGCAAGGGCTGCGCATTGGAGACCATGGTCGAGTTGCGAGACCAGATCGTCGTACCGCTGATGCCCCCATCGCTGGTACAGCGCGATCACCTCGTCGACGGAACGTAACGAGCGAACGGATGGACCCCGTGACGACGTGGACACAAGGCGGACGGTAGTAGCTCTGGATCGATGAGCCGGATCGTGGTTGCCTGTCGTGGTTGGATCGCGACGCATCGGGGTACGGTGCCCGCATGTCGCCTCGCTCGTCAGCTGCCCAATCCTCGACCACATCGTCACGCGACGTCGAGACGGTCGAGCGGTTCATACCGGCCCCTGCTGCGGCAATCTTCGATCTGATCGCCGACCCGGCGCGCCATCACGAGATCGACGGTTCGGGGACCGTTCGTGAGGCGACGACTGGTTCGCAACGGTTGCATCTCGGCTCGGAGTTCGGCATGAAGATGAAGGCCGGCCTGCCGTACTCGATGGTCAGCACCGTGATCGAGTTCAAGGAGAATCGCATTTTGGCCTGGCAGACCACCTCGCCCCTACCGGTCATCAGCATGTTGGTGGGTGGTCGGATCTGGCGCTACGAACTCGAACCCGTCCAGGGTGGTACCCGCGTTCGCGAGAGCTGGGACATCAGCAAAGAGAAGGTGAAGGCGTTGGTCAGGCCATTGCGATCGAAGACACGAGAGTCGATGGAGAAGACGCTGGAACGCATCGAACAGGTCGTCACGAAGTAGCGCAACCGGTTCACGTGCCGGTTACGTGATGGTGCACACGCTAGGAACTTCGAGGTACGCAAGCGCATTGACAGCGGCATTGCGCTGACCCAGCGGATGCAGTTCGAAGTGCAGGTGGAAGTTGTTCGGCCCAGCATTTCCGGTGTCGCCGACGTAGCCGATGAGCTGTCCGCGAGACACCGTGTCGCCCAGTGTCAGCCCTTCGGCAAAGGCCGAGAGGTGGGCGTAGAAGTAGTACGTCCCGTCGGAGGTGGCGGTGAGACCCCACGCGTTGCCCGACAACGACGAGTCGGCGCCCGCCTGACGGGTGAGGGTGCCATCGACGACGGCATAGACCTTCTGGGCCAGAGTGGCCAGGATGTCGACGCCCTCGTGCGTGCGGCCGCCCGAGCGGGGATCGCCGAAGTCGTCGAGGATGTCGCAGCGAGGCTCGGGATCCATGGGGAACAGCAAGCTGCCCATCTGCCGGAGTCGCTTGGCCCTGCCGGTGACCGTTGCCGACAGCTGCAATGCCGGTGCGGCCACGATCGCTGACCCGGCAGACGACGCCACCGAGGTCTCGGGAGTCACCGTGGTGGTGGGAGCAACGGTCGTCTCGGTGGTCACCGTGGTGGTGGGAACCAGTGTGGTCGCGGGAGCAGGGGCAGCGGCGATGGACTGATGCGTGAAGGCCACGCCCCCCAACACCGCAGCTGCGGTGGCGAGGAGCAAAAGCCAACGACGTGCGCTTGCAGGTGTGCTCATCAGATGCAATCGATTCTCCGGATCACGGCCTCGCAACCAGCACGCTGGCTCACTGCCCGGCGGCACGCTATCCGTCGATCGGCTGCCGGCGCCATCGCGCGGTTCTCACCGGGCTCTTACCTGGGCGCTGTGGGCTCCTCACCCACGCAGCGCACCATGCAGATGTCATCAACGACATCCCGCCTCGGCGCCACCTCCCCGGCGTCGTGACGATCGAATCTCAGCCCTTTGGAGGGACTCATGAACCGCAAGCTCGTTTCAACTGGCTTGATCGCCGGCCTCGTCGCCGGCACAGGTGCAGGCCTGATCCTGCAACAGACCGGCCTGGCCGGAGCGTCCAGCGCTGTCTCGGTGATGGCCGTCGATGGCAGCACCGATACCACCGCCACGACGGACACGACCGACACCACCGCCACGAAGCCGACCGTGGCTGATCTTCCCGATCGCACCGCACGGCTGACCGACGTGCTGCAGCCGCTGGTCGACGACGGCACCCTGACCGCCGATCAGTTGGCGGCAGTCATCACCGCCCTCGACCAGGCCGGTCCGTTCGCCGGCGGCCCCGGTGGCTTCGGTGGCCCCGGTGGCTTCGGTGATCACGGCGGCCCCGGGCACGGCGGCCGTGGCGGGCGCGGATTCGGATTGGATGCAGCGGCAACGGCGCTGGGCCTGACCGCCGATGAACTGCGCACCGAGCTGGAGGGTGGCTCGACCATCGCTGCTGTTGCGACCAAACAGGGCGTCGATGTGCAGACGGTGATCGATGCCTTGGTGGCCGAAGCCACGACCAGGCTGACCGAGCGCGTGACCGCCGGCGACCTGACCCAGGACGAGGCCGATGCTGAGCTGACCGAGCTGACCACGCGGATCACCGACATGGTCAACACCGTTCTCCCTGCCCGCCCCGATCACGACGACGATGCAGACGACGATTCGGTCGATGCCCCCGTCGACACCACCGCAGCTGCCGGCTGATCTCTCGAACCTCCCAACGCGAGATCGGTAGCTGAACAACAATGGTGGCGATGAGCGGCCCAACGAACGGCCAACGAGCCGACCGAATACTCGTCGTCGATGACGACCGAGCAATTCGTGAGTCGTTGGCACGGGCGTTGGAACTGGATGGGTACGAGGTCGCACTCGCATCCGACGGTGCGGTCGCTCTCGCCACCATTCGTGAGTCACGTCCCGATGTGGCCGTGATCGACGTGATGATGCCCAACATCGACGGGCTGACAGTGTGCCGAGTGTTGCGGGCCGAGAAAGACCGGTTGCCCATCCTGATGTTGACGGCGCGCACCGAGACGTCCGACCGTGTTGCCGGGCTGGACGCGGGTGCCGACGACTACATGCCCAAACCCTTCGAGCTCGACGAACTGATGGCGCGGCTGCGGGCGCTGTTGCGACGGAGTCGTCCCGACGACGACCCCGTGACGTCGTCGACCGTGCAGCAGGTGGCCGACCTGCGCGTCGATCCCGATTCGCGTCGCGTCTGGCGCGGCGACGACGAGATCGACCTGTCGAAGACCGAGTTCGATCTGTTGGAACTGCTGGTGCGCAACACCGGCATCGTGTTGGATCACTCGCTGATCTACGAGCGCATCTGGAACTACGACTTCGGGCCCGACTCGAAGAACCTGGCGGTGTACATCAGCTACCTCCGCCGCAAGATCGACACCGGAGACCTGCCGAAGCTGATCCACACCGTACGCGGCGTCGGATACACCGTGCGTTCTCAGTGAATCTCAACGTGGCGAAGCCGGTGGTGCCATGAGCCTGCGCCTCAAACTGGCGATCGCGATGGTCGCATTGGCGGTGGGCTCGGCGGTTGCAGTCGGCTCGGCCAGCTACTTCTCCACCGGCAACCAGCTCCGAAGTCAGATCGATCAGTCGTTGAACGACGCCGCGAAGCGAGTCATCGACGTGCCAGGCGGGCAGCCGCCCGAACTCTTCCCCGGCGGGCGCGGCCCGTTTGACCCGATCAACGGCCAGGACGATCAGGGCGAAGGTGGCCGGCCCGACAACTTCCGCGGCTTCACCCAGATCTTCTTCCAAGTGATTGCGGTTGACGGAACCGCCACGCCGCTCAGCTCGGTCCAGTTGCCGGTCAACGACGCCGAGTTGCAACTTGCCGCGGGCGAAGGCACTCGATCGTTGCGACGCGACGTCACGATCGACGGCGAGCGGTTCCGCATGCTGACGGTCGGCTCGGGCAACGGTGCTTGGCAATTGGCGCGTTCATTGGACGAGACCGACCGGGTGCTCGGCAGCATCTTGAACCGCACCCTCATCATCGTGGTGGTGCTCGCAGCGCTTGCGCTGCTGTTGGGGGTGGTGATCGCACAACAGGTGACGCGCCGGTTGGTTCGATTGACACACGCTGCGACTCGCGTTGCCGATTCGGGTGATCTCGATGTCGAGGTACCGGTCGATGGCAAGGACGAGACGGGCCGCCTCGGTCAGGCGTTCAACGGCATGCTGGCCTCGCTGGCGCGGTCCAAGCGCTCGCAGCATCACTTGGTGCAGGACGCCGGGCACGAGTTGCGCACACCGTTGACCAGTCTGCGCACGAACGTGTCGGTCATGCAGCGCTACGAAGAACTGTCGCCCAACTCGCGCCAGCGGCTGCTGGCCGATGTCGAAAGCGAGACACGCGAGTTGACTGCACTGGTGAACGAGTTGGTCGAGTTGGCCACCGACCGACGCGACCAGGAGGTGCCGACCACGGTCGCGATCGGGCCGATCGCCGACGGCGTCGCCGATCGGGCTCGTCGCCGCACCGACCGACATGTGACGGTCATTGCCGATGACCGGTCGGTGGTCGTCCGCCCGCTGGCGCTGGAACGGGCCATTTCAAACCTGATCGAGAACGCGTTGAAGTTCAGCGAGGGTCCCGTCGATGTGGTCGTGTCGGGCGGCCGGGTCGAGGTGCGCGATCGCGGCCCCGGTATCGCCGACGACGATCAGGCCCGGGTGTTCGACCGGTTCTACCGAGCCGACGCGGCACGCTCGCAACCGGGCAGCGGATTGGGTCTGGCGATCGTGCGAGACATGGCCGAATCGCATGGCGGCACAGTGTTCGCGGCAAACCGCGACGGTGGCGGCGCGACGATCGGGTTTCAACTGCCCGTGATCTGACCCGCGTCCTCCCCCAGCCCGGTGTGACAGCCCGGTGTGACAGCCCGGTGCGACAGGCCATCTTGTGCTTGGTGTGATGCAGGGCACCGTTGACACGGGTCTGGTGCTGTGCAATCGTAGTGTCACGTTGTAACAGTGTTATTGACGCTGTGCATTCGTCGTTCTGGAGGCCGAAACACATGTCCACCTCGCTGTACCTCTCGGGGAACT
>JANNFQ010000153.1:0-17809 GCA_031380045.1 Acidimicrobiaceae bacterium | reverse complement strand
CAGCGACGACAGCAGCGAGCGCGAGACGGAGTGGTGCAGGAAGGCTTGCGCGATCACGTAGCCGAGGTTCAACACCGCGAGCGCCTGCAGGCGCCCGTCGCCGGTCGACCACAGCCCGTACGAGGCACAGCCCGTCAGCGGCAGTGCGTACAGCACGAACATGTCGCGCCGCCCGGCGCACACGATCGCTCCGACGGCGCAACTGACCGAGGGGAACAGCGTGAACAGCAGCACCACATCGGTGTCGCTGGCCGCGGCCACCCAGGTGCTCAGGCCGGCCACCGTGCCGACGGCCACCAGTGCAGCTCCTACCAGTGTCGACGAGACACCAGGCGCGCCCTCTGCGATCCGGGACCGGCGCGCGTTCATGCAAGCGATCACGACGGCGATGGTTGCGACGATCGATGTGGCCACCCACACGCTCAGGCGGGTCTCGTCCACTTCGTCGCGCATCAGGGCCGCCACCAGCAGCGCCAGCGGCAACAGCAGCACCTGCAAGGGGGCCAGGTTGGCCAGCACGTGGACCAGTGCTCGATCGCGCACCCGATCGTCGATCGGCCGTTCCGATTCCAGGCCGAACGTCGGCGTCGCCGCGACAGCGCGTCCAGCGCGCGCGGCCACGCCCTGCATGCCGTCGCTCGTCTGGCTTGTCCGACCGCCCGTCACCCGTCTGCCTCTCTGCCTCTCTGGATCTGCCTTCGGGGCCGACCGCTGCTGGCCAGGGCCGCTGGGCCTGGCTGCTTGTCGTTCTGTATCGGCGGCGCACGGATCGCTCGTGAGCCCCGTTCGCCGATCGTGACGGCGTGCTGAATCGATGCGCAGTTCTCACCGGGACATGGTCGACGGGCGGTGGTGCTGTTCGACGAATCTTGACGAGCCACACGGCACAATGGGTGCAATGCGTGGCCGCTTCGCACCGTCGCCGACCGGCGTGTTGCACCTGGGCAACCTGCGCACCGCGCTGGTCGCGTGGATGTCGGTCGCAGCGCAGAACGGCGAATGGCTGGTGCGCATGGAGGACCTCGACCCATTCACGTCGTCGCGCCTGCACGAGCAGCAGCAGTTGCGAGATCTGGCCGCAATGGGCCTGGTGCCGGATGGCCCGGTGGTACGCCAGTCCGAGCGGTTCGAACTGCATCGCCACGCCGTTGCCGAGTTGGACGGGCGCGGCCTGGTGTACCAGTGCTTCTGCACGCGTCGCGAGATTCGTGAGGCCTCGTCGGCGCCGCACGGCGACCCGATGCCCGATGGCGCATATCCCGGCACCTGTCGGCGGCTGTCGGCGGCCGACCGCAGCCGAATGTCCATCGATGGGCGGCCGGCGGCGCTGCGACTGCGCGCACATGGCGAGCGCGTTGCGGTGGCCGACCGGGTCGCCGGCGTGGTCGAGGGGATGGTCGACGATGTCGTCCTGGTGCGCAACGACGGTGTTCCCGCCTACAACCTGGCGGTAGTGGTGGACGATCACCTGCAGGGCGTGACCGAGGTGGTCCGGGGCGACGACCTGTTGTCGTCCACACCTCGTCAGGTGCACCTGCAGCAGTTGCTCGGCTACGCCACGCCGGCCTACGCACACGTACCGCTGGTCGTCGGCGAGGACGGGCAGCGCCTCACCAAGCGTCACGGCGCGATCACGATGGCCGAGTTGGCCGACCGTGGCGTCGATGCTGCTGGCGTGCTGACCATGCTGGGCGCCAGCCTGGGGTTGTGCCGGGTGGACGAACAGGTGACTGCCGCCGAGTTGGCGGATCGTTTCTCGTTCGACCACCTGCCACGCTCGGCCTGGATCTGGTCTGACACGATGGTCTGACACGATGGTCTGGCCATGACTGCATTGCCCACTCCAGACCAACCCGATCACGACGCGTCTGAGCAGTTGGACGATTTCGACCGCGTGCTGGGCTATCGGGGCGCGGCGGCCGACGACATCGACGAGCCCGGCGACGAGCAGCTCACCCGTGTGGGCGACGAGCTGTACACCACCCCGTTCTGGACACCGGCGATGTGCACGGCCGTGGTGCGGGCGGCCGAGGCGATCGGGGCGTTCGAGCCGCAGCCCGACGACCCGGTGCCCGGGCACGAGGTCTCGCTGGCCGTCATCAGTTCACGTCTGTTCGAGGCAGTGCAGGACGACATCGGGTTGCGCATCTGGCCGCGTCTGCGCACCGTGTGGCCCTACATCGACTACCACGGGCTGCGCGACGTGTTCGTGATCCGCTATGCCCTCGGCCAGCAGGAGAGCCTGCGCATCCATCACGATGTTGCGCAACTGTCGGGTTCGGTGAAGCTGAACGACGACTATGACGGCGGCGCACTCGACTTCCCTCGGCAGGGCTTCACCAATGAAAATCTTGGGGTCGGTGAGATGCTGATGTGGCCATCGCTGGTGACCCATCCGCACCAGACGAACCAGCTGCGCAACGGGGTGAAGTATGCCCTGACGGTGTGGTGCGAACTGCCCAACATCTGAGCGCAGATCGGGCATGCTCAGGCGTCACAGTGCCGCGACCGGCGCGTGGTGCACGGATAGTCTGGCCGCGACTCTCGTGCCCTCGAAGGACCACATGGTGCCCAGCCGTCGCAAGCAACCCACAGCTCTGCTGCAGCGTGCGCTGCCGGTGCTGCTGTTGCCAGCCGTCGGTCTGCTCGCCACGTCATGCACCAGCAGCTCGGGTTCCGTCGCCGCAGAGGGCCCCCTCGTGACCGTCACGATTCCCGTGTCGCCGTTGCCGCCGCCCTCGCTCGATGCGTCCACGACCACCGCAACGACGCTGCCGCCCGCCACCACTGCTGCGCCCAGCACCGAGGCACCTACCACCACTGCTGCGCCCACGACCACCGAGGCACCCACCACCACGGCTGCGCCCACCACCACGTTGGCGCCCAACGTCGAGATCGTCGGCGCGGCTGCTGCCCCCATACCGGCCGTCGGTACCCGCAGCGGGGCGGCCACGGTGGTCGTGCAAGATCGTCTCAGCCAGCTCGGCTTCTGGAACGCAGGCAGCGATGGCGACTACGGCCTGACCACCAAGCAAGCCGTCATGGCCTTCCAGAAGTACCTCGGCCTTCCCTCCACCGGCGCCGTCGATCAGGCCACCGCCGACTACATGACCAACTTCCCCGAGCGCGCTCACGGCTCGGCCGACACCGGCGACCTGATCGAGGTCGACAAGGTCAGGCAGTTGTTGTTCGTCGTTCGCGGCGGCTTGACCGTGCTCACGTTGAACACCTCCACCGGCAACGGCCTGCCGTATGAGGAGGAAGACAAGAACACGCCCGGCGAGATGCTGACCGGCGTAGCGCTGACCCCCGATGGCTTGTGGAAGGTGTACCGCGAGCGCCCCGAGGGCTGGTGGGAAGGCGACCTGGGCGAGATCTACCGGCCGAAGTACTTCCGTGGCGGTATCGCCGTGCACGGATCGAACAGCATTCCCAACTATCCGGCGTCGCACGGTTGTGTCAGGGTCAGCGTTCCGGCAATGGACATGATCTGGGCGCTGGATCTGATGCCGAAGGGGCTCACCGTCTGGGTCCACGGCGGCTGAGTTGCTGCCCGTCATCGGCCCTCTCCGGCCCTGGACAGATCCCGAAGCGGTCAGCCTGCACCGGCTGCCCATGCACGTGCCGTTGCAAGTGGCGTCGGATGCGCGCCGATCGTTGAACGGGCGGTGGTCGTTCCGGTTGTTCGAGACCCCGGAGTCAGTGCCACAGGCGGCCGTCACGGGGCCGACCTCTGGTGACGTGGTCGTGGCGGTGCCAGGCAACTGGACGATGCAAGATCTTGGGTCCGGTGTCACCGATCTGCCGCACTACACGAACGTGCAGATGCCATTCCAGGGGCCCCCACCCGCGCTGCCACCACGCAACCCGACCGGCGTGTATCGCCGCACGTTCACGGTGCCGGCAGCGTGGCGCCGTCAACAGGTGGTGCTGCACGTGGGTGGGGCCGACAGCGTCCATGCGGTGTACCTGAACGATCAGTTCGTCGGATACGGCACAGATAGCCGGCTGCCCAGCGAGTACGACATCACGGCTGCGCTGCAGCCCGGCGCCAATCATCTGGCCATCGTTGTGGTGCGATACAGCGCGCAGTCGTACGTGGAAGATCAGGATCAGTGGTGGATGGCGGGCCTGCACCGTGAGGTGTTCGTGCAGCTTCGGCCGCTGGTGCACATCGCCGACGTGCGGTGCAACGCCGATCTGCGCATCGCCGACGGCACGGGGCTGCTGTCGGTGGCGACCACCATCTCTTTCGCGAGCGCCCCGGTGGCCGGGTGGCAGGTGCGTTCATTGATCGAGACCGCCGGCGGGCGCCGGGTGGGCAAGGCGCAGATCGCGCCGTTGCCGCACCGGTTCGACGATCCGTACGTGTTCGCCGGCCATGTGGTGCACGCGTCGGGCGAGTTGCCCGGGGTGGCACCGTGGAGTGCAGAGTCGCCGACCCGATATCGGGTGCGTGTCGAACTGGTCGCACCTGATGGCACGATCGCCGATGCGGCGTCGCAGTTGGTTGGCTTCCGCAATGTCGAGATCCGTGACCGACAGTTGTTGGTGAACGGACGGCCCATCTGGATCTTCGGCGTCAACCGCCATGACCACCACCCGGACCGCGGCAAGGCGGTCACCATCCAGGACATGCGCGACGACCTGATGGTCATGCGTCGCCACAACATCACCGCCGTCCGCACCTCGCACTATCCCAACGATGCCGCCTTCTACGACCTGTGTGACGAACTGGGGATGTACGTCGTCGATGAGGCCAACATCGAAGCCCACGCCTACAACACCTCGTTGTGCCACGACCCGCGGTACCTGGCCGCGTGGCTGGCGCGCGGTTCGCGGATGGTGCAGCGTGACGTGAACCACCCATGCATCATCGTGTGGAGCTTGGGCAACGAGAGCGGCTACGGCGCGCATCACGATGCGCTGGCGGGGTGGATCCGACGCCACGATCCGACTCGCCCATTGCACTACGAGGGCGCACCGTTCCACGACGGTTGGGTGGAAGGCGGCCTGGCGGCCAGCGATCTGGTGTGTCCCATGTATCCCACCATCGATCGCATCCGTTCGTACGGCCAGAAGGGCGTCGGGCAGCGGCCATTGATCATGTGTGAGTACAGCCATGCAATGGGTAACTCGAACGGATCGCTGGCCGACTACTGGCACGTCATCACCACCACGCCCGGCCTGCAGGGTGGGTTCCTGTGGGAGTGGAAGGACCACGGGTTGCGTCAGCGGCTGCCCGATGGCACCGTCCGCTTGGCCTACGGCGGTCAGTTCGGCGAGCAGCCGCACGACGGCAACTTCGTCGCCGACGGTCTGGTATCGGCCGATCTCGTGCCTCACCCGGCCATGCACGAAGTTGCCTGGGTCTATCGACCGGTCACCGTCCAGGCTGGTCGGCGGAAGGGCACGTTGCGCATCTCGAATCGTCAGTCGTTCAGCGGGCTGGGCGAGTTGAGCGCCACGTGGGATCTACGCGTCGATGGCGAACTGGTGCAGCAGGGCAAGCTCGATCTGCCCGAAGTGCCGCCGCATGCATCGGTGGATGTGCCATTGCCGTGCGTGGTGCCCGACGGCAGTGATCCCGACCGACCGAACGAGGTGCATCTTTCGATCCGGTTCCAGCTGCGTCGCGCTACGTGGTTCGCACCCGCGGGTCACGTCGTGGCTTGGGATCAGATCGATCTGCGCCCGGCCCGCCGGTCGGCACGACAGTCGACCGGGCGTACCAGGTTGGCGGTCGCGTCACCTCCCTCAGACGACCTCGCCGCCGTCGATCACCTGCTGGTGTCGCCGATCGAGCTGACGTTGTTCCGGGCACCCATCGACAACGACGGGTTCAAGCTGATGGGCCAGTCGGCAACGCAGGGCAACAAGGCGTTGGAACGGTGGCAGCAGCTGGGTGTCGACCGGTTGCCGGCCGAGCAACTGGTGCACCACTCGTGGCAGCGCTGGGTGGCCGACGACGGCTCGGTGCAGTACCGACATGTGGTTGACGTGCCCGACTCGCTGCATGATCTGCCGCGCATCGGCATCACGTTCGCGTTGCCGGCCGAGTTCTCGATGTTGCGGTGGTTCGGGCGAGGTCCGGGCGAGAACTACCCCGACCGCAACTCGGGGTCGTCGGTCGCTGTGTGGGAAGCCGCCCCCGACGAGCCGCCGTACCTGGTGCCCCAAGAGTTCGGTCTGCGCACCGACTGCCGTTGGTTCGAGTTCATCGATCCTGGCGCCGGCCGCACCGCCCGCACCGCTTGCACCGCCCGCACCGCTTGCACCGTGCGCATCGACGTACTGCAGCCGCATGCCATGCATGTATCGGCGACGCATTTCACTGCCCACGATCTGTACGCCGCGACCACCGAGACGGAGTTGCGACCGCGTCCAGAACTGATCGTGCACCTCGACGTCGCCCATCGCGGCTTGGGCACCGCCAGCTGCGGCCCTGATGTGCTGCCTCAGTACACGATCCCGCCCGGTCGCCACCAGTTCGCCTACCGCCTGTCGGTCACCTGACCCGAGTGCATCACGCGAGGTCGCCGACGAGGTGCGACCTGTCGGCCCGGCGGGGAGTAGTTCGTTCACCTCATTCCGATTCGCACGGTCGAGCCACTGAGCGTGGCCTCCGCCCAGCTCCAACCGATGCGAGCTCGAGAGTCGACCACGACTCACGGAGCGTGAGGACGTGGTTCGAATCGGAATGAGGTGAACGAACACAATGCCCAGCCGCCAGCCCCGCCAGCCCGCCCGTGACTTCAGTCGTCAGCGGGGCGGATCTGAAGCTTGCGGTTGGTGGCGTTCAGGCATTCGCCAGTCCGCAGGTCGAAGCGCCAGCCGTGCAGGGTGCACACCAGCTGATCGCCGTCGATCTCGCCGAACACGGTCAGGTCGGCCTGACGATGCGGGCAGGTGCGCTCGCAGATGTAGTTGCCGATGCGGAACTCTTCGCCGGCGATCCCGAGACGTTCGGGATCCAGCTTGTGCACTGCCTCCGACTCGGTGCGGCGCATGCGCTCGACCGAGAGCGACTTGAAGAAGTTGTAGACGTACTCGTTGTACGGCCCCGCGCGCCACGCACTGAAACGGGCCGAGAGGAACAGCGAGTTGCTCCAGTCGACGGCGCGTTGCGCGACGACCGTCTCGACCAGTTCGCGCTGGATGACGAAGCGGAACGAGTACGGCTCGTCGGCCCACTCTCGAACCCGACCGTTGGGGAAGTCGATCACGATGTCCAGATCGCCGGCCCGCAACAGCACGTTGGCACCGACACCGGCGCACAACGTGGGGGCCATGGCCAGCAGCGGTTCCCACCACCGCTGCAGGGTCTGCAGCAGGTCGGGGGTGTGCGCGATCCAGCCGGCCTGCATCTGCTCGAGCCATGGCAGGTAGTCGGCCTGGTACTCGCGCAGGTAACCCGCTTTGTCGGCGAAGATCGCGGCGACCTGTTCATCGGGCATCGGGTGGGTAACCACCATCGCGTCCGGTGTCAGATCGATGGCGGTGCCGGGGATGGCCAAGATGCCCGTGTGGCCAGAGGCAGCAAGCAGATCCATGAAGATCCGTTGGTCGGGGAAGATGCTCAGTTCGTCGCCTTCGATCACGTTCAGGTGGAACAGCGTGGGGTCCAGGAACGCGGGCGGGCCGGCGCTGGGTACCACGGCAGCTGCCTTCACTGCCTCGACGTAGCGCATCGCCCTGGTCAACTGGCTGTCGACCTTGGCGTCCACCAGTTGGCGCATCCGCTCGGGCGTTTCTTCGTACACCATCGGGTACCAGATGGCCCCGCTGTACTGGATCCAATGCAGGTCGACCGGGCCGTGGGCGCGCAGCGCATCGAGGTCGCTGGTGCGGCAGTCGTTCTGATTGACCAGTCGTGACATGCCGTCGCTGACCATCAGCGCCGAGTCGCCGCCGGGACCATCGGTGATGCTGACCTCGACGTGGATGGCGATGCGCAGATCACCGTCCAGCACCAGCTCCTGACCATCCACCGTGCGAATGAAGTGCTGGAAACCCATCGCCTGCAACCGGCGTTCCAGCTCGTGTGTGGGATAGCCGGGCAGCACCACGGTCGTATCGCGGCTGACGTGATGCGGCAGCCACGTTTCGTCCAGATGATCGGCGTGGATGTGGCTGATGTACAGGTAGTCGGGGTGCTCGATGCGTTGCTGCAACTCGGCGGGCAGCCGATCGTTGCGAGGGAACACGAACCACGAACCGAAGAACGCAGGGTCGAACCAGGGATCACACAGGATCGACCCGAAATTGGTCTCGATCAGAATGCCGGCATGGCCGATGGAGGTGGCGCGCACGTACCTCGACGGTAGCGGTTCAGCCGTTCAGCCGGACGGCAGGTCCAGGCGACCGGTTCAGGCGACGGGCGGGTCGGTGAACTGCTGGCCGGCGCGCGACACGTGCTCGGTCCAGGTGCTGCCGTCCCAGTACCGCAGTTCGAAGCGGCCCGCCGGATCGGCGTACCAGTCGGCCGGCACCGCAGGCGTGGCAGCAACTGCGGGTGCGGCTGCAGCTGCCGGTGATGGCGCGGCAGACGGGCTGTATGTGGATGTCGACGCCGTGTACGTGCTGGTCGGCGCCGGCTCGACCACGGATGACACGGGCTGCGGGGCGGGGTCGGGCGCGACGGCCCAGCCCGATGGCTCGACGACCGGCGAGGGCGTGGCGGCCTGGGGCACCATCGGCTCGTACGACGAGACCGGGCTGGGTGTCGGCTCGGGTTCGGTTGCGGCGATGGGTGCGACCGACGCGGGTTCAGCGGCGGCTGCGCCGGTGGACTCGCGGCTGAGGAACGCAGTGACATCACCACCGGTGGAGACGATGCTGACCACCGACCATCCCTCGGCGGACTTGTCGTTGAGCTTGGCCGCGAGGGCCGAAGGGTCGTACGACGACGAGCTGACGGTGGTGAATTCCTGCATGGTGCGAGATGGTATCCCAGGCGTCAAGCGATCGAAGTGCGGTGCGTTGACGAGACGTCAGTCGAGTCAGGTGGGGAACACCAGTTGGTGCACATCGGTGTCGCCCGGCACGCCGTCGTACCGAACCTGCCCATCGGTCAACGCGATCAGTCGGTCGGCGCGATGCACGAAACCCAGTTCGTGAGTGGCGACCAGCAGGGTTGCTCCGTCGGCATGTGCGGCATCGAACAACGACAGCAGCGCGCTCTTGCCACCTTCGTCCAAGCCGACGAAGGGCTCGTCGACCAGCAGCAGACGAAACGGTCGTACGAAGGCCAGCGCGATGGCTGCCTTCTGACGCAGGCCGCGGCTGAAGGTGCCCGGCAGTTGGTCGACTCGGTCGGCCAAGCCGAGCACAGTGACCAGTTCCTGGGCGCGCGGCCGCCACTGCTGCACGCCGTGCAGGCGAGCGACGTACTCGAGGTGCTCGATCAACGACAGGTCGTCGTAGAACGTTGGCGCGTCGGCCATGTAGGCGAACGTCGAGCGCGCCTCGGGCAACGTACGGTCGATGCCATTGATGCTGACCGATCCGCCCGATGGATCCAGCAGCCCGGCGATCATGCGCAGCAACGTGGTCTTGCCGCTGCCGTTGTGACCCACCAACGCCACCAACTGGCCGGCGGGCACCGTGAGGTTCAACGGCGACAGCGCGGGTCGGTCGTCGTTGTCGCGGCCGCCACCGTACGACTTGGTCAGCTCATGTGTCGTCAGGACGTTCGTCGCCCGATCGTTTCTCGCCCGATCGCTGCTGGCCCGATCGTTGGTCATCGTGTGCTCCGTTGTTGCTGGGAGTAGCTGCGGCCTTCGTCCATGAACGAACGAAACTTTCGATGCATCCGGTCGCGGTGGCGCACCCACAGCGCGGTGGCCGCGACCAACAACACCACGGCAATGCCTGCCCGCACTGCTGCGGCTACGACCTGGTCGCCGTGTTCGAATGCCGATCGCACCGGCAGGATGGACAACATGCCCGCGATGCTGACCAGTAGCGGCACCAGTGTGCGCAACACCGTGCTGAAGCCGGCCATCTCGGGTGGCATGAAGCTCTGCTGACTGTTGGACGACATGGGGTCTGGGGCGTCGCGCACGATGCTGACCGCCGAACCGGCGGCGCCGGCCAGCACGGTGGGAATGGCCAGGATGGCTGCTACCGCTGCGGCCGTTCCGACGCGTCGCCCGTCGGTGGCGATCGCATCGACCAACACGGCCGAGGCACCGCCGATCAACGCGAACGGCAGCAGGACCACTGCCGGCGCGCGCAGGTGACGGGCCAGCAGCTGGCCGCGCTCGTGGGGGAAGCTGTCGGTGCGATCGGGCTGGTCGATCTCTTGCGACAGTGGTTCCAACGCCTCGAGGCCCAACACGAACAGCAGCACCATCGAGCCGACGATGGCCGGGGTGGTGCCGTGGAACGCAGCGACCTGACAGGCCCCGGCACCCGCGGCCAACGCCACCATGCGCACCACGCGGCCGGTGGGGAATCGGACCAGGCTGTGCCAGCCGCGTCGCCACACCGCGTCGCCGCCATCGCGACTCTTGATCTTGAACCAAGGCCGGCGTCGGGTGTGCTCGTGCGACAGTTGGCGGCGCAACAAGATGACCGTGCGCAGGTCTTGCATGGTGACCGCGAACCGCAGCTGTGCCACCAGGCTGGCTCGCCGGGCCAGTGCTTCCAGCGAGGTGCGGGCGATCATCGTCATGCCCACCGCCGCCACGGCCAGGCTGATCCCCACTGCGATCACGTCCTGCGGATGCTGTCGCCAGCCCCACAGACCCAGGCTGCCGTGCAGGTCGGCCGGACCGGGAACGTCGGTGGCAATGGCTGCGGCCTGCCACGCGACGCCGACGGCAGCGATGAGCGTGCTGACGGTCAATGGGATGCGCAGCGCGTGCGCCACCAGTGCGCCGCCCACGAACAGCAACGCGCAGCTGGCACCGAACAACGCGCCGCCGAAGAACCAGGCCAGCGCCGTTCCCGGCAGACGGCGGCCGGCCAGTTGACCGAACACGGCACCCACCGCAGCTCCGGCGAACACTGCGCCACGAACGCGCTGCACGGCCGGGCGCAACAGCGCCGCGCTCCGCGGGATGGGCGACAGCATGACGTGCACCACGTCGGCACCCTCCAGCGCCAGGGGACCGCCCTGGCTGCCGCTGCGCAGGCCGGCGGCCAGTGCCAACACGGCCACCATGCCCAGCACCGCCGGCCCGTGCTTCGACACGTCGATCGTCTGCGCGGCGCTGACCGGATCGTCGCCCACCAGATCGCTGAGCCACACCAACGCGCCACCGCCGAACAGAGCGACCAGATAGACGCGGTACGCGGCATCGAACCATTCGATGTTGCCGAGCCGGCGGTGCTTGCGGGCACCGCGCATGGCATGCATGGCCGCCAGGCCAGTTGATGTGGTGGCGGGTTGGTGGTTCTCTGCGTCGGGAGTTGCGTCGACCGTGTCGTCGGTGTGGCTCATGTTTGGTCGCCCAGCGCCACTGGTCGGTCGGCATCGGCTGACCAACCCGACCAGCTGCCCACGTACAACCGCGGTGGGCGCAAACCGGCGTGTTCCATCGCGATCAGGTTGACGCAAGCGCTGACACCCGACCCGCAATAGGCCACGGTGGGTACATCCTCGACGATGCCCAGCGCGGCGTAGTGCGCACGAAGTTCGTCGACCGGGCGAAGGTGCCCTGTGGCGGTCAGCGCGTCGGTCCACGGCGCACTGCGCGCCCCCGGGATGTGGCCAGGCCGCGGGTCGATCTGGGCAACTTCGCCGGTGAACCGCTGACGCGACCGAGCATCGATGACGATGCATCCTTCGCCGGGTGCGGCTGCAACGTAGTCGGCCGATGCCAGGCGATCGGCGGGCCACGGACGTTCGGTGAACGCGGCCGGCGTGGGTTCGACCCATGCCGTTTCCACGGGGCCAGGCCAAACGTTCAGACCGCCGTCCAGCAGCGCGGCGTCGTGGCCCAGCATGCGCAACATCACCACCAGCCGCCCCGCTGTGACGCCGCCCGTGTCGTCGTACGCGACCACGGTGGAGTCGTCGCCGATGCCCAGTGCCGACATTGCCGCGGCGAAGTGCCGAGGCGTGGGAAACGGGTGGCGCCCCTCGGTTTCCGGCGCCTGGTGCGCGGCAAGCTGATGGTCCATGTCGGCCCACACGGCGCCGGGCAAGTGGCCGGCTTCATAGGCGGCCCGGCCATCGCGACCGTCGAGGTACCAGCGCACGTCGACCAGCGTGACGTGCGGGTGCGCGTGCACGAAAGCGGCATCGACGAGAACAGGGATCACCGGTGCATCATGCCACCGGTCTGCCGCGACCGCGCCCTGTTCCACCGCGGGTGACGGCAGAATGGGGGCGATGTCATTGACCGCGGCCGAGCGCTTCTTCTCGCTGCTCGCGCTGCTCGCAGCCGGCGGAGCGGTGTCGCTGGTGGCTCTGCGGTTGGTGCCGGCTGGTCGCCCGGTGCTGGACGTCATCGGGCACGTTGCGCCGCGTCTGGCATGGTTGGTCACGGCCACGGCAATGTTCGGCAGCCTGTACTTCAGCGAGTCGCAGAAGTTCGAGCCGTGCAAGTTGTGCTGGTATCAACGCATCGCCATGTTCTCGTTGGTGGTCGTGTTGCTGGTGGGCAACCTGCGCCGCGACCGCAACTTGGCCTGGTACGCAGTACCGCTGGCCGGCATCGGCATCGTCATCTCCATCTACCACTACCTCGTCGAGTGGTATCCCCAACTCGAGACGGGTTCGTGCTCGCTGACCGCGCCGTGCAGCGCTGTCTACTTCCGCGAGTTCGGCTTCATCTCGTTGTCGTTCATGGCGATGTGCGGCTTCGCGGCCGTGCTCGCACTGATGCTTCTCCCCCCGAAGGAACCTCTCGATGTCCAACAAGCCGAATAGACCCGCCAAGCCCAGCCGACCGTCGGCACGATCGGCTCCCTCGTCGGGCGCGCCGCTGCCTCCCGCTCCGCCAAAGCGCAACCTGTTGTGGCTGTGGGTCGGCTTGGGCGCCGTGGTCGTGCTGGCCCTCGGGTTCGCCGTTCTCAGCAGTGGCGACGACGCAGATCTGTCGGTGGGTTCCGTACCGGGCACCGACCAGTCCGGCTCGGTGGTCACCACGGCCGACCAAACGGCTGCGCCCGATGAAGCACCGCCCGATGAAGCGCAGGGTGAGGTGTGGCCGGTCACCGTCACCGGTACCGCGCTCGAAGCGTTCGACAGCGAGGGCACCGACCCGGCAATCGGTCAGACGGCCCCCACCCTTTCGGGGTACACGTTCGATGGCAGCGCGGTCGCGATCGATCCGTCGAAGGGCCCGGTCATGCTGGTCTACCTGGCGCACTGGTGCCCGCATTGCAACCGCGAGATCCCCGAGTTGCTGGCATGGAAGGCCAGTGGAGCGGTGCCCGCCGACCTGCAGGTCGTCGCCGTCACCACGGCCGTCGACCCGACGCGACCCAACTATCCGCCGTCGAAGTGGATCGTCGACATGCAGTGGACGTGGCCGGTCCTGGCCGACAGCCAGACGCAAGACGCTGCGGTCGCCATGGGTCTGACCAGCTACCCGTTCGTCGTCATCCTGGACACCGACGGCAAGGTGCTGACCCGTTGGGGCGGCGAGAAGGGTGCCGACGGCATTCAGCAAGCGGTGGACGCAGCGCTGGCCTGAGCGCGGTCCATCACCACGCGCAACGGCAGGTGCAGCGCGGCAGCAGCAGCGGCTGCGTCATCGTGTTCGACCTTGAAGCGGGAGGCGCCGTTGCCGGCGGCGACCTTCACCCGCACCGCGTGGCCGTCGACGTCGACCGTCGTGGTCTGACGTTGCTGTGGCCACCGATGCATGGACGAGCCGCGGACGCCCAGCGTTCCGGTCTCGGCCACCATCGTGGCGCGGATGGTGTCGGCCAGCGCGGGATCGCACAGTGCATGAACGGTGTGCGCCGGACGGCCCTTCTTCATGACGATCGGCGTGGCCCATGCGTCGTGGGCGCCCACCGCCAACAACCGTGTGATGGTGTGCGCCAGCACTTCACCAGTCACATCGTCGACGTTGCACTCCAGCAACTCCACCGGCTGGCCTGGACCGGCCGTGGTCTCGATGGCCTCACCGACGACGACCTGCACCACGTTGGGCCGGCCGGCAACATCGCGGGTGCCGGCGCCATAGCCCACCGCCGCGATGTTCATGGCCGGCATCGGGCCGAACTCGTCGGCCAGCGCCACCATCAACGCGACGCCGGTGGGGGTAGCCAGTTCGCGGTGGTCGTCGATGCCGCGGCTGGGTGCATTGCGCAGTGCCAGCAGGTCGACCACTGCCGGGGCGGGATTGGGCAGTTGGCCGTGGGCGGCATGCACGTGTCCCTGGCCGACGGTGATCGGGCTGCACACGATGCGCTCGATGCCCAGCACCTCCAGTGCTGCACACGTTCCGACGACATCGACGATCGCATCGACGGCACCCACTTCGTGGAACTCGACGTCGTCGGGGTTGGTGCGATGCATGCGCCCCTCCACCTCGGCCAGCACTCGGAACGTGCGCTGGGCGCGATCGAGCACCCGCGGCGGCAGCGCCGACGCGTTCAGCAGCTGGCGGATCGCGCGATATGGCCGGTGGCCATGATGCTGGTCGTCGGGATCGTGGTCGTGGTCGTGATCGATGGCGACGACGGCGTGGGTGGCGGCGATGCCGCATCGCAGCACCGGCTCGAACGTCAGCGCGTACCCGTCCACATCCAACCCGGCGACGATCGCCATCACCTGGGCGACATCGGCGCCGGCGTGGATCAGTGCCCCCATGGTCATGTCGCCGGCCGTACCGGCAAAGCAATGGAACCACGCAGTTCGAGTCATCGCCCGCGTCCCAACATGCGCACCACGGCGCACGCCGCGCCGAACCCGTTGTCGATGCCCACCACGGTCACACCGCTGGCGCACGATGCGTGCATCGCCAACAAGGCGGTCACGCCGTCCAGGCTGGACCCGTATCCAACGCTGGTGGGAACGGCGACGACGGGGGCAGCGGTCAGGCCACCGACCACACTGGCCAGTGCTCCCTCCATGCCCGCCACCACGATGACCGCTTCGGCAGCCATGATCTGGTCGAGATGGGCCAGCAGCCGGTGCAGCCCGGCGACACCCACATCGGTCAAACGATCGGCGTGGAACCCATGGGCTCGCAAGGTGACCACGGCGTCGTCCACCACCGGCACGTCGGCGGTGCCGGCACTGACCACCAGGACGCGTTCGGGGCGCAGGTGGTCGGGCGCGCGCCACACGATGGTGTGCGATTGCATGATGGCGTCGGGGTGCTCTGCCAACACGGCCTTGGCCTGCTCGTCGGTCACCCGCGTCAGCAGCACTGGTCCGGCACCGTGCTTCAACAGTTCATCGACGATGCGGACGCACTGATCGGCGGTCTTGCCGGGGCCGAACACGGCTTCGGGCATTCCCTGACGCAGCGCTCTGTGGTGATCGACCAGCGCGTCGCCGACATCCACGAAGGGCAGCCGCTGCAGCGTGGCGATCGCCTCGTCGGCCGATGTGGCACCCGACCGGATGTCTTCGATCAATCGCCGTACGGCCTCTTCGTTCACCGCAACATTGTGCCTGACTGCACGCCCGGTCACCCCGTAGCCTTGTGCGAATGACCCGTATCGGCTTCCTCGGACCGCTCGGAACGTTCACCGAGCAGGCGCTGAAATCGCAGCCTGACCTGGCCGCGGCGCAGCTGGTCCTGTTCCGAACGATGCCCGATGTTCTGGATGCGGTCGAGGCGGGCGAGGTCGATCTGGGATTCGTGGCCATCGAGAACTCCATCGAAGGAACGGTCAACCTGACTCAGGACGAGTTGGCGTTCAGCCACGACCTGCTCATCCAGCGAGAAGTCGTGCTCGACATCGAGCACTGTCTCATGGCCAAGCCCGGCACCAAGATCGACGACGTCAAGGTCGTGCTGTCGATCCCGGTCGCGACTGCGCAATGCCATGCCTATCTGCGCCGTCACGTACCGGCTGCCGATCTGCGCGCCACCAACTCCACGGCCGAGGCGGCGTCGATGGTCAGCGAGCTCGGGCCGGGTTCGGCTGCTGTAGCACCGCGCATCGCCGCCGAGTTGTACGGCCTGGAAGTGATCGCCGCCGACATCGCCGATCACCCCGGCAACCAGACGCGGTTCGTGCTGGTGGCCCGCACCGGCGTGCCCGCTCGCACCGGACACGATCGCACGGCGCTGGTCATCTACCAACGTGCCGACGAGCCCGGCAGCCTCATCTCCATCCTTCAAGAGTTCGCCGCCAGGCGGATCAACCTGTCCAACCTGCTGTCGCGCCCCACCAAAGATGGTGGTCTGGGCGACTACTGCTTCATCATCTACGCCGACGCCCACATCAGCGACGAGCTGCTGGCCGATGCCATGCGCTCGCTGCATTCCAAGCAGGGTCGGGTGAAGTTCCTGGGCTCGTACCCCGCCGCCGGTCAACATGCGGCCACGGCGCGCGAGCACGCCGACGCGCGCTGGCGCGAAGCCGACGACTGGGTCATCTCGCTGCGCAATCAGATCACCTGACCACCCGGCTGGGTTGACGAGTAGTTCGCTTGGTCGGTCAGATCGAGCGGAGGAACTCGATGGTGATGTCTGTCCATGCCAACAGTTGCTCGAGGTTGCCGGCCGAATGCAATGTCGCGTGTGGCATCAGCTCGACAAGTCGTTCGGCCGTGGCCATCGGATGCCCCGGGTCGCCGGTCCAGGCCAGGATCAACGTCGGCTGCTGCAACTGCGCAATCGCGTCGGGGTCGGGCAGGTCGGCCACCGCAGCGCCGCGGAAGATGCGCGCCAGCCTGACGGGGTCGGTGCTGCGGACCATTTGCTCGAAGCCATCGCGCCACTGCGGCACCGCGGCAAGCGGGTCGGGCGGTGGCGCTGATCGGCCACCCGCGATCAGCAGATCGAGCTGGCCACTGTCGACCAGTTGCGCGCTCACTTCGTAGTTCTGCTGCTGCGCGGCGCGGGTCGCCCAGGCGGTGGGAGGAATCGCCAGCACCATCGCAGCGATGCGGTCGGGAGCCATGGTGGCCGCATGCAATGCGGTGGCGCACCCCATCGATGCGCCGGCAGCGATGTAGCCGTCGATCTCCAATGCATCGGCCAGTGCGAGTTGATCGATCGCCAGTTGACGCCAGTGATAGGTCGACGCTTCGGCGCTCGATCCCGAGACGCCGTGACCACGTGCGTCGTATCGCACGACCCTGTTCGATTCGCGTAGGCGAGCGAAGTCGAGCAGGCCGAACTGATCCTCGCGAGCTCGGCTGCTGGTCAAACCGTGGCCCCACATGACCGTCGGTCCACTGCCGTCGATGTCGTACTGCATCTCGACGCCTCGGATGGTGCGCGAAGGCATGACCCGACCGTAGTGCGGCCCTGTCGCAATCAGACGACCGCGTTCATGCCGACGTCGACTTCGTGGTCAGCGTGGGGACATGAAACCCTTGAAATATATGGGTTTGCTGGTTGTTCAGGACGGCGAACACGTGTACGATTGGGGGATGTCGACAGAAGGGTGCCTCGAAAAAATCGTGTCCTTCGACGACCTCGTCGACGCCTTGGGACACCATGAACGATTCGGCGCCAAACTCGCGTTGGCCGCAGCCCAGTTGAACGTGTCAGGAATGTGGGCCGCCGATGGTGCCGTGACGATGGGCGCCTGGCTGCAACAACACGCCCGCCTCTCGCACCGTGACGCCCGACGACTCCTCAAAGAAGGCCTGTTCCTGAACACCTTCGACGACGTCGCCGCCGCCGCCCTCTCGGGCGTGTTGTCGGCCGGTCAG
>JANNFQ010000150.1:0-19675 GCA_031380045.1 Acidimicrobiaceae bacterium | reverse complement strand
AACGTCCGGGTTCGCCCGGCCGGCACCTGGCTCACATGCGTGGGCGGGGGGAGCAACAGGTGGTGGCATCGCCGCCGCCACGAACACCAAGGAGCACATCGTGCACAAGCGCAGATTGGCCGCCACTGTGGTGGCCATGTCTCTGGTCGCCTTTTCGTGCGGCAGCGACGACAAGGCGGGTAGCGATACCACCCCCGCCGCAGACTCGGCCGCCGTTGACGAATCGGTAGCCACAGAGGAAACAGTTGCCACCGAAGACACGGCCACGGCCGAGACGTCAGGTTCGGCCGGCGGCGACGTCGAGATTCGCTGGCGGACCCGTCCCGACAACGACGCCGAGGCCGAGGTGTACGCCGGCATCAGCGACACGATCGACGAGGCCAACGGCGATGCTTTCAGCCTCAGCTACGAGCCTGGCAACAACGAGGGTTCGCCCTACCAGGATCAGCTGGTCACCGAGATTGCGAACGGCACCGCCCCAGATGTGTTCTGGATTCCCGGAACCGACATCGCCCGCTTCCAGAGCGAGGGTCTGATCCTGGACCTGGGGCCGATGGCCGCAGCCGAGAGCTTCGACGCGTCAGAGTTCTACCCGGAGCCGATGTACCACCTGACCTTCGACCCCGAGGCGGGCGCGCCGGGCGACAAGTTGTGGGGCCTGCCCCGCGACGTGTCAACGTTCGCGCTGTACATCAACAACGACTTGATCGCCGAGGCCGGCGCCGACGACCCCAGGGCCCTCGCCGAGGCCGACGAGTGGAACTGGGAGACCTTCGCCGACGTCGCCACCAAGGTGACTGCGCTGGGTGGCGAGAACAAGGGATTCGCCATGAACAGCTGGTGGGCGAACTACGGCTACTTCATGAACTCAGCCGGCGGAGGCTTCTTCAACGAGGACCGCACCGAGTGCGCATTGGACACACCAGAAAGCATCGCCGGCCTGACCCAGATGAAGGCTGTGTACGACGGCGGTCTGACGGTGGCCTGGGGCGAAGACGGCGAGGCACCGTGGAAGGCCGGCACCGTCGGCATGTTCATCAACGGCCGTTGGGCAACCCCCGGGGCCCGTGCCGACGCCGGATTCAACTGGGATGTCGTCCAACTGCCCACCGGCCCCGGTGGCACGCAGGGCAACTGGTTGTTCTGGGGCGCCTACGTGGTGAACGCCCAGACCGAGCATCCGGCAGAGGCGTGGGAACTGGTCAAGTCGCTGACGACTGCCGAGACGCAGGCATCGATCAGCGAGCTGGGGGCCAACATCCCCAGCCGCCAGAGCGACGCTGCCATCGACGCGTTCCTCGGGTTCTCGCCGCCTGCCAACAACCAGGCGTTCATCAACGGTCTGCAAGACTCGCCGACCGCTGAGGGTCCGCTGTGGACCGGCGACTGGCCGAAGTACGACGAAGTGATGGGTGGGGCCATCACGGCGGTCGTCAACGGCGAGCGCACCATCGAAGACTTCGCGGCCAACATCTGCTCGGAGACCGCAGTCGCCTTCGGCGGCTGATGTAACACTCCGATTCCTGACAGGGGTCGGCGACTGCACAACGGTCGCCGGCCCCTGCGCGAACAGCACGACGTCCTGAGGGGGAAGCAATGGGGGAACTGAGTGCGCTCTCGGGTGCGGAAACGGCGCCATCGCCGCACACGCCCGAGCCTGCGGCCGACACGTTCGGCTCGCGCATCCGGCTGCTGTCGATCTGGCACGTCATTGGTGCAGTTGCATGTTTCGTCGGCCTGTTGCTGGCGAGTCGCGGTGGCGAGAACGAGCTGCCGTGGATGCCGCGTTTCGCACTCCAAGCCTTCTTTCTGACGGCCTCGATCGTCAACCTGGGAGCGGCCTACGGAGTGGCCACGACCAAGCAGTGGGCGCGCTCGGCATCGCTGATCGTCAACTACCTTCTCACTGTCGTTGCCGGCGCAGCGACGCTGCATCGGTTCAACGCATTCCGGGCGCTCGGCGACCTTGGCGATGGGTTGTACAAGGCATTCGTCCCGTTCCTGTTCGTGCTGCTGGGTCTGATCGTCGTGCTGGTCGCATTGCAGTTGCTGGCCGATCGCCCGACCGCGCCGAAGCTGTTGCGCACGAAGCAGATCGGCTGGATCATCGTCGCGCTCGCCGGGGTGTGGTTCGTGATCAAAGCCGATCCGACCGGCATGCTGTCGAAGATCGGCGACAGCCTGACCCACGCAGCAACGATCGGGTGCCTGGCGCTGACGATCGGCGCTGCGCTTGCCTGCAAGGCGATGTGGTCGCGACGGGCCGCTCGGCACTTCGGCACCTCGCGCGCCGCCGAAGAAGCGCTCAGTGGCCTGGCGTTCCTCTCGCCGAACCTGATCGGGTTCTCGGTGTTCTTCGCTTTCCCGCTGCTCTTTTCGCTGTGGGTCAGCTTCTTCGATTGGAAGACGACCAACACCGGCAAGGACTTCATCGGCCTGGGCAACTACACCCGTGCCCTCTCACTTGACATCTCCGGCGCCGACAGGGCCGGCGCCGGCACCGAGGTGCTGAAGTCGGGCTACCAGGTGCTGATGCACCTCGATTGGTTCGGCAACAACTGGGTGCTGGGCGCTCGCGACGTCGAGTTCTGGCTGTCGCTCAAGAACATCACCGTGTTCTTGGTGCTGGCAGTGCCGCTGTCGGTGATTCCTGCGTTGGTGCTGTCCAGCATCTTGGCGAGTCGGTTGCCGGGAATGAAGGTCTTCCGCACGATCTACTTCATCCCGTCGGTCGCCGGCGTGATCGGTGTGGCAATCGTGTGGGGCCAGATGTTCGACGCCACCATCGGTTGGATCAACTACCTACTCGACCTCGTCGGGCTGTCCGAACCGGGCAGTGGGCATGGCTGGCTGTCGCAGCGCAGCACTGCGCTGTTCTCGATGGTGGTCGTGTTCGCCTGGATGAACTTCGGGTTCAACACCGTTCTGTATCTGGCCGGTCATCAGAGCATCCCCAAAGAGCTGTACGAGGCGGCCGACATCGACGGCGCCAACACGTGGCAGGTGTTCAAGCGGATCACTGTGCCGCAGCTGCGCAACACCACGTTCTACGTGCTGATCACGACGTCGATCCTGGCGCTGCAACTGTTCGACGTCGTCTGGATCCTGTCGAGACCCGAGCCCGGCGGGCCGAACAACGCCACCACCACGCCCGTGCTGGCGCTGTACGAAGAGGCATTCACCAACAACAGCCAGGGCTACGCCTCTGCGCTGGCGTGGATCTTGTTCATCGTCATCTTCGGCTTCACGTTCTTCCAGTTCCGCCAACAACGCGACGAGGCCACCAGCGGAGGTGTGTCGTGAGCGTCAGGCGCAAGGGCCCCAAGGCAACGGCGGTCAGGGTGCTCACGTACGGGTTGCTCGTACTTGTCGCACTCGTCGTGATCTTCCCGTTCGTCGTCGCGGTGACAACGGCGTTCAAGAACAACGACGACATCTTCAAGTACCCACCCACGCTGATACCGCGAGAGGCCTCGACGATCAATGCCGACGCCGTCGGCGCCGAGGGCGACCCGCTGCCGCTGTACACGCTGGCAGATCGGTCGGGCACGTACGCGCTGGTCGATCCCGATGTGTCGCTGGCCGAGTTCCGCCCACTGGACGACCTCCAGCGCGTGATCACCGTCGAGCCGTCGGCCGGCGAGAAGAACGGCGACACCATCGTCATCGACGGTGAGATCGAGGATGTCTACCTGGTCGATGTGGACGGAGCCACCATCACGGCCTACCGGGCCCGACTGACGTCTGGCGGCCTGTTCCAGAACGTCGATGACCGTGCTGACACCCAGCTCGGTCTGGTCAACCTGGCCGAGCCGGTCGAAGAGTTCGGTCCGCGAACCCAGAACTTCAGCGAGGTGTGGACGGACAAAGAGCTGGGCCGGTCGTTGAGCAACACGGTGCTGGTCACCTTCGCAGTGGTGATCGGGCAGATCATCACCTCGATCCTGGGCGGCTACGCGTTCGCCCGCATCGACTTCAAGGGCCGCAACAAAATCTTCATGCTGTACCTGGGCTCGGTGATGGTGCCGTTCGTGGTGCTGATCATTCCGCTGTTCCAACTGATGTTGCAGTTCGGGTGGCTCGACAACCTGGCGGCGCTGATCATTCCATTCGCGTTCACTGCGTACGGCACGTTCTTGATGCGACAGTTCTTCGTTGGCATCCCCAAGGAGATCGAGGAGGCAGCTCTGCTGGACAACGCGTCTCGGTCGAAGATCCTGTGGAGGATCATGGTGCCGCTGGCTCGTCCAGCGATCGCCACGCTGGCCACGTTCGGATTCCTCTATGCGTGGAACTCGTTCTTCTGGCCGCTCGTGATCATCAACTCGGGCAATCCCGAGGGCCGGGTCTTGTCGCTGACGTTGTCGACGCTGGGCGGCCGATCAAGTACCGACATCAATCTGGTGTTCGCCGGCGCCGTCATCGCGATGACTCCACCGATCCTGGTGTTCTTGTTTGCACAGCGGTACTTCGTCCGAAACTCCGCGTCGAGCGGCCTCAAGTAAGGATCCAACAATGGCAGCAGTCACGTTCAGCGCCGTCACGAAGCAGTACAAGGGCGATGGACCCAAAGCAGTGGATTCGCTCGATCTGGTCATCGACGACGGCGAGTTCATGGTGCTGGTCGGGCCGTCGGGGTGCGGCAAGTCGACCGCGCTCAGGATGATCGCCGGGCTCGAAGAGATCAGCGACGGCGAACTCCGAATCGGTGAACGCGTCGTCAATGAGGTACCGCCTGGCGATCGTGACATCGCCATGGTCTTCCAGAACTACGCGCTGTACCCGCACATGACGGTGCGCGAGAACATCGGCTTCGCGCTCGAGGTTGCCAAGGTGCCGAAGGGCGAGATCAAGGCCCGCACCGAGCACGCGGCCGACATGCTGGGCCTGACCGAGTATCTCGACCGCCTGCCCCGAGCGCTGTCGGGCGGACAGCGCCAACGCGTGGCCATGGGCCGCGCCATCGTGCGCAGCCCGCAGGTGTTCCTGATGGACGAGCCGCTCTCGAACCTGGACGCAAAGTTGCGCGTGCAGATGCGTTCGGAGATCATCCAACTGCAGAAGCGCCTTGGTACCACGATGGTGTACGTCACCCACGATCAGGTCGAGGCGATGACGATGGGCCACCGTGTGGCGGTGATGCGCAAGGGCATCTTGCAGCAGGTCGCCCCGCCGCAAGAGCTGTACCAACGGCCCGCCAACCTGTTCGTTGCCGCGTTCATCGGCAGTCCGGCGATGAACCTGATCAACGCCACGCTCACCGGCACCGCCGAGCGCCCGATCGTGACCTTCGCAGGCCACTCGCTGGCGATCGATGCCCGCGCCCTACAGCGCTATCCGCGTCTGGTCGACCGGTTCGGGTCCATGGTGACCATCGGTCTGCGTCCCGAACACTTCGTGATGGATGGCGACGTCGATCTGCCCGACGATCAGAAGGTGCGGCTGGAGGTCGACCTTGCCGAGGCGATGGGGGCAGAGGTGCACGTCCATGCGACGCTCGACGTGCCGCCCGTCGAGCTCGAGGGCACACCCGTGGCGGCCGAAGACGGCGAAGAGATCTCGACATCGACGACGAAGGTGATCGCCCGCGTCGAGGGCGTGCACGTGGTCGAGACCGGCGACCAGATCTCGCTGGCGGTCAAGACCCACCTGACCCACTTCTTCGACCCGGCCACGGGGCAACCGCTGCGCTGACGGCTCGCCCACACTGGCCCTCTCCATACGACACCCATCACCAGGCGGCAATGAAACAACCTCCCGAAACCCGCATCGACCCCGTGCTCGGCACGGTGGTGCACGTCGTCGACACGCGCCAGACGCGACCCAACCTTCCCTCAACCGGTTGTCCCTTCTGCGTCGGTGGTCTGGAGGCCCCCGACCCCTACGACGTCCGTTGGTTCGCGAATCGGTGGCCGGCGATGGACGGCGGCCGATGCGAAGTCGTGCTGTACACACCGATCCACGACGCCACCTTCCCGTCCCTCGGTGTTGCCGGGGCCCGCAAGGTGATCGATCTGTGGGCCGACCGCACGCAACAACTTGGCGCGCGCGACGACGTGGACTACGTGCTGATCTTCGAGAACCGCGGCCCAGAGGTGGGTGCCACGATCGCCCATCCGCACGGCCAGATCTACGCCTACGACCACGTGCCGGCCCGCCAGGCTCGGCGTCTCGCTGCCGGCTGGGCGCCCGATAAGTCGCCGGGCGAGCGGCTGATCACCGAGACCAAGGGCTGGCGCGCCTGGGTGCCGTACGCGCCGACGTTTCCGGTGGCGATCGAGATCGCCCCGATCGAGCGCGTGCCCGACCTGCCCCAGATCGACGATGCCAGCCGCGACGGGCTTGCCGCGATCCTGATCGACGTGCTCGCTCGCCTCGACCGTCTGTACGGCCAGGCCCTGCCGTACATGATGTGGCTCAACCAGCGTCCGACCGTTGGGTCCACAGACCATGCAGGCTACGACCAAGCGTGGTTCAACATCGAGATCGTTTCGCCATGGCGGCGCGCCGGCGTGCAGCGCTTCATCGCCGCCGCCGAGGTCGCCAGCGAGGAGTTCTTCAACCCGGTGATCCCCGAAGACGTCGCCACCAAGCTGCGAGCCTTGTGATGCCAATGCTCGGGGAGTTCCGGGCGTGGGTCCACTCGACAAAGACCCAACTCTCGAGGGGGCCTTCAGCAATCGAAGATCAGATCCATCGTCCTGCATGTTCCATGACGTAGCCAGGGGCCCATCGAGCGGTCGACACGTTCGACTTGATCAGCGGAAATCGATTGCCATGACTCGAAATCCTGCCACCAGATGACGGCGACCACTTCGTCGGGCCGATCGCGATCGACCCAGAGTTGTTTGCGGATGAATCCCGGCTGCTGTTTCAGGAAGCGACTCCAGGTCGACTCTTCGACCGCCAGCCAGGCCGTCCGCTCTGCCGTCGTGACACTGAACGTCAGGTACTCGACAACCATGGCAGACACACCTTTCCTTGAGATGCAGCGAAACGATCGACGCTCGGTAACGCCATTCACGATGGCTTCTGCAACAACGCCGTGCGGCTCGATGACATGTTCGCGCGGCGGCCACCTTCAATGTCAGGTTCAGCTCAGCCCAAGTCGCGGTGCCCGCCCGGACGTTGTCAACGATTCTGCGACACCGATGCCTGACCCTCTCTTCGTCCATTCCGATTCCGCTCCGCTGGGATGTGCACTCTGATATCTGGCCTTCCCCGACCTGGGCGTTTCGCGGTGAGCCGACCTGAACTCTTCGACGTCAATGCGTCAACCACGGGTACAGCGGGTCGATGATCAAGGGTGGGATCGACGATTGAACGAAGGCAGTGTCGAGCGTTCACTGACCGAACTCGGGTGAAGGTTCGAGCGAGCTCGACGTGACACCGCCGCTGTCGCTGCGCAGCAAGACGTCCGGCTGTTTCGGGTGTGGACGTCTCCGGTGCTTGACATCGGTGCCGACTGGCATAAGTGTTTTCTGGCCGGAGGCAATCGATGGACGAGGCTCGTGAGTTCGGGACGGCGTTGCAGCGAACGATCGCAGCG
The DNA here is from genome assembly GCA_031380045.1 of Acidimicrobiaceae bacterium. Taxonomy (GTDB): domain Bacteria; phylum Actinomycetota; class Acidimicrobiia; order Acidimicrobiales; family Ilumatobacteraceae; genus VFMC01. The sequence continues at coordinate 12,126 of JANNFQ010000150.1, read as the reverse complement.
TTCAACGAGGGATGTGCTCACGTCGTCACGCTCATCGGCCAGGATCTTGGCATCGACTGGATCAGTTCGTCGGTGACGACGTTGATGGGTTGGGATGTCGACGAGCTGGTGGGGCGGAGCTCGATCGATCTGGTTCATCCCGACGATGTGGATTCGTTGGCGAGGTTGCTTGCCGCCGAAATCGCCGAACCGCGCCCCTTTGGAGCGGCCACCGCACTCGGACAGCAGGCAATGAATCGGGTCCGATTGCTGTCTCGATCTGGTGACTACCGAACGTTCGAAGTCGCCGACAACAACCAGTTGGACAACCCGCTGGTGAACGGGATGCTGCTCGTGCTGTCCGATGTCACCGAGCGACGACTGCTCGAGGTGGTCTACGAGGCGTTGCTGGCTGGAGAGTCCTTGGTCGACGTGTTCGACCACATCGCCATGTTGTTGGAGTGGCAAGTCGGCGGCGGGTCGACGGTGATCGAGTTACGACATCTCGATGGGACGCTCACGCGTCATCGGTATGGTTCACCGCTTGACGGTGTGGAGGTACGCGCCGTCGCCGGACCTGTTTCGGTGACGATGACCGTCGCCCGGCAGTCGGCGAGCGAGTGGGTGTCGGTCTTGGTCGAACGTGCGGCAGCGCTCGCTCGGCTCACGGTCCAGCGTCAGCTTGGCGACGCCGAGTTGCGACGGTCCATCGTCGAGCAGTCCGCTCTGATGTCGGCTGTCTCCCATGATCTCGCGTCACCACTGGCCGCGATCACCTTGCTGGGATCGGTGCTCGACGAGGGGGTCGAGCTGATGTCGACCGAGCAACTTCGCAACGTCATCCGCCATCTTCGACGCGACGCACGCCACATGAGCCGGGTGCTCGACGATCTCAGTGAGGCAGACCGCAGCCTGCGCACCTCACCAAACTGGAAACACGACCGAGTGTCGATTGACGCGGTGATCGCGGCGGTGGTGGACGATCTCGACGAGCCGGACCGCACGATCGAGATCGCGTCTCGTCGTACCGGGACAGCGGTGCTCGGAGACGTGGTACTGATCGAGCGAATCGTCGAGAACCTCGTGGCCAATGCGCTCAAGCACACGCCGACCATGTCACCCATCACGATCGGAACGACGACGATCGAGGGCGAGGTCGTGGTGTTCGTCGATGACGCTGGGCCAGGCGTGGCTGAGCGTGATCGGCGTTTCATCTTCGATGCGTACGTGAGTGGCGGGGATCAGAGTGCGGGAACGGGGATGGGACTGTTCCTCGTGAAGACCTTCGCGGAGGCGCTCGGTGGTCGGGCATGGTGCGAAGCTCGCCCCGGTCGTTCCGGGAGCCGATTCGCCGTCTCGCTCCCCGAGTACCAGGCGGACTGAGCGACCACTCGTCCCCTCACCTCGCCACACTCGTGTATGCCTCTCGCACGATCTGGAGGGCCGTCAACCCGACGTGTCCGTTGGCGATCGGTGTTCGTCCGGTGGCGCAGCAGTGTGCGAAGTCGGCCATCTGGGCGGTGTACATCGGCAGTGAACAGTGGACGTAGTCGGCAGGCGCCGGTGTGGCGGGCGTGAACTGTGGCCAGATGCGGATGTGGCCGCTGGTGCCGTAGACCTCGGTGTCGGCTTCGACGCCGTCGAGTGTTGGTTGCCACCATCCGAACTCGATGATGCTGCGGACGCCGTTCGACCAGTCGACCAACACGACGCCGTCGTCCTCGACTGCGTAGTCGCCGTGGGCTGTGGACGCCGAACCGACGACTCGTACGGGCTGAGGATCTCCCAGTACGAACCTGGCGGTGTCGATGGCGTGGATGCCCATGTCGATCAGGGCTCCACCTCCGGACAGCACCGGATCGGTGAACCAACCGCTGGGACCCCACCCGGCATGGATGCCGTAGCCGCGGCTGCGAACAGGATGTCCGATGTCGCCGGCGGCGATGCGATTGCGAACGGCGATCACTTCGTCGCGGTATCGCCACATGTGCCCCACCAGCAGAACGCGGCTGGCGTAGGCAGCGCCGTCGACAATGGCAGACGCGTGCGCGAACGTTGTTGCCATCGGTTTTTCGACGAGCACGTGCTTGCCGGCTGCGAGTGCCGCAAGGGCCTGAGGGTGATGCAGCGAGTTCGGCGTACCGATGACCACTGCGTCGACGTCGTCGGCGGTGACTGCTGCGATCCAATCGGTCGTTGACCGCTGGATGCCATGCGCTTCGGCGAACGTCGCCGCGCGCTGCGCATCGTGACCGGCAACGACCTGCACGACCAGGCCGCACTGCTGCGCCGCTCTGACGTGCAGGTCGGCGATGAAGCCATAGCCCAGTACGGCCAGCCGAAGGCTCATGCGCGGCCGGCGACGATGTCGTCGGCGTGCAAGCGGATTCGCTCGACCGCGCGAGCCACGTCCAGCACGTCCTCCCGAGTGGCCAGCAGCATCCGGTGCTGCAGCCAGACAGTGGTTTCGGCAGCATGCTCGGCGCGGGGCAGATGGAGCAGCGAGTAATCGGTGTCGGGTGCGAGCTGGCGAAGGCGCGGTGCGAAGTGTCGGGTGCGGAACATCGTCAGATCCGACAACGACGGATACGAGACCCCCATCGGAATGCCCTCTGCGGCGAGGGCCGCTTCGAAGCGTCGCAACGGGAGTCCGCTGAACTGATCGCGGTCGTAGTGGAAGATGAAGCAGTAGTTGCCTTGGCTGTCCATGCGCGGATCGCGTCGTGGTGTACGGATGCCAGGAATCTGGTCGAGGGCTTGATTCAAGGCGACGGCGTTGTCATTGCGGACGCGGTTCTGTTCGGGGAATCGGGCGAGCTGCGCGCTGAGGACTGCACCCTGCCACTCGGTCATCCTGAGGTTCGTGCCCAGTGAGGCGTGGTGGTAGAACCACTGGCCCTTCACTCGGCCGCAGTCGGCGTAGGCCCACGCGGCGTCACGAAGCGCTTGGTCGTTGCAGATCAGCACGCCACCTTCTCCGGCGGTCATCAGCTTGGAGCGCTGCATCGAGAAGCTGCCGAAGTCGCCCCACGAGCCCACGCCTCGGCCGCGCCAGAACGTGCCATGTGCGTGGGCGCAGTCCTCGATCAGGCGAACACCTCGGCTGCCGCAGAGCGTCGTCAGGGCGTCCAGATCACATGCAGCCCCGGCGACGTGGACCGCGATGATGGCCTTTGTGCGGGGCGTGATCGCTGCGGCTGCGGCCTGGACGTCGATGCACAGGTTGTCGGGGTCGATGTCGACGAGCACGGGAGTGGCGTTGACGGCCAGAGCGGCCGACGCCGAGGCCACGAACGTCATGCCGGGCACGATGACTTCGTCGCCCTCGCCGATGTCGCAAGCGATCAACGCTGCCTCGAGGGTGTGCGTGCCGTTCGTCATCGCCAGGCCGAATTGCGCGCCGTGGTACCGGGCGAAGTCTGTCGCCATGCCGGCAGCAACGTTGCCGTCGCCATGCCACCATCCGCCGGCGTCCAGTACGTCCAGCAGCCCCGTGCGTTCGCTGTCGTCCCACACCGGCCAGCTGGGATAGTCGATGACGCGCACCGGCGGTCCACCGAGGATGGCCGGCCTGCCGGCGAGGGTGGTCATGCGGTACCGCACGATCGAGTCTCGCGCTGCGCTCGCATGGCAAGCGCGGCGGCATCTGCGATCACGACGACATCACGGTGATCGCGCAGTGCACTGGCGGGCAGGTCGATCGAGATGGGGCCATCCAGCATGGCCGCAACGGCGCGCGCCTTCGAGTCGCCTGTGGCGATCAGCACGATTCGCTTGGCACGCCGAATGGTGCCGATCCCCTGGGTGATCGCGAAGCGGGGAACCTCGGTCACGCTGTTGAAGAAGCGTGCGTTGTCGGCTCGTGTCGCAGCAGACAGCTCGGCAACATGGGTGAATCGGTCGAAGCAGGTGCCTGGCTCGTTGAATGCAATGTGACCGTTGCGTCCGATGCCCAAGATCTGCACATCGACACCGCCCATCGCATCGACGCGTGCTTCGTAGTCGTCGCACGCCACCTGCACGTCGGTCGCGTCCACGTCGGGCGCGATGACCTCGAGGCCGAGCGGATCGCCCAGCTGTTCCTCGATTGCGTGGCGGTATCGCTGCGGGTGATCGGCGGGCAGGCCGATGTACTCGTCGAGGAGGCACAGGATGGTCGACCGCGTCAGGCAGCGTCTGGTGACCAGCTGACGGTACAGAAGTTGGGGAGTGGCCCCCGTGGCGACCCCGAGGACGCGTGGCTCGAAGTCGTCGATCAGATCAGCAGCGCACCTGCCGGCCTCTTCAGGATCAGCGACCTGGATGACCTCCATGGTCTGCCGCGCTCTCAGTCCTCGACGCGCAGTGCGGCGCGCGCCGTGTCGAGGGCAAGCTCGTCGACGGTCAGGCCGTTCGCGGCCGAGTACCAGAGCTGTTGTTCCTCGACGAACGTCGGCATTCGCAACAGGGATGTCTCGATCTCCGCCCACGTGACGCCCAACTCCGACAACCCCGTTCGCATCTTCGAAGCGTCTGTGATCCGACGCGGTCGCTCGGGGTCGTTGCCCTGCAGCGCACTCATGATGAGGACGCCGAGCGACACCAGTTCGCCGTGCATGATCGTGCGACCGGTCACTTCCTCGAATGTGTACGCAAAGAAGTGCTCGCTCCCCTCCTCGAATCGTGCGTGACCAAGATCGTGACATCGCCAGCCGATGTCACGATGGCACTCCATCAATTGACGCAGGCCCTCGTCCTGGCCATCTGCCAGCAACGGTGCCAACCCTTCGAGCTCGTCGAGGTAGGTCAGCGACATTGCAGCAGCCGCCTCGTCCCACTCGTAGCCGATGCCGGCCTGGGCCGCGAGTTGCCAGTCGTGACGGGCGGTGTGGCACGACAGCACGTCGCCGATGCCACCGCGAACGAGCGCCGGATCTGCAGAGCCGATCAGCTCGAAGTCGACCAGAACTGCTTCTGGTACGGCGTCACCCTCATACCGGACACCACCGGCATCTCGGAGTGCAGTCATTCGGGTGAAGCACGCGTTGACCGAGGGCAACGAAGGAACCTGGTACAGGGGCAGGCCACGACGCCAGTGCAGCCACTTGGCGGTGTCCATGGCCGAGCCGCCGCCGATGCCGATCACTGCGTCGACCGCAGGCAGCGTGTCGACCAGATGTTCCAGGTGGTCCGGGGCCAAGCTGCCGGCGGCGATGACAGCGTCGGGCCGGTGCACCAGGCTTGCCTGGATGTACTGCCACGGCTCGGGATGCGTGACCACTGCGTAGCTGCCCAGCTGCTGCACGAGGTCGGGGAGCAGCCCGCGGCCGTATGTCGTGTTGAAACCCTTGGCTTCGATCAACGCTGGGGCTCCTGGTGTCGTCGGCCGTGCCGGTGCAGAAAGCCTTCCAGACCGCCGTATCTCACAACTCTGAACTCTTCGGCTGCGGCGACGCCATGCCGTTCGCCGACGCGACCTGCGCCGGCGCGCAGCAACGGTTCCATCAACGGTCGAACGTCTCCGCCGACCACGACGTCGTCGGCCAGCGGCAGGTCCCAACCGCCGGTTCTGGCCTGCAGTCGCAACTGGTTCGCGTAGTTGGTCATCATCGTCACGTGTTGGCACGCGGCGTCCACCTTGGCGTTCAGCGTCTCGGTGATGTCGACCGCATCGGTCGGCTCGCCGACCGGTCGACCGAAGTACCAACGCTCGAAACAACCATGGGGGGTCAGCCCGTCGGTCAGGTGGTCGGGATGGTGCTGGTCGAACTGACTGGTCCAGAACGCCTCGTCGGTCACATTGGCAACGACCTTGTGATCCATGTTGTCCTCACCGAACGAGCTGTACGGATCGAACGTGACGAGCGAGTAAGGACGATGCGTTCGCACCTGCCGGATGATCTGCTCGCGCAGTTGCACCATGCTGGCGTCGCCCAGCACATCGGTGGGATGGCCGAGCTCGACGATCTCGGCAACGCCCAGGATGTCGGCAGCCCGTCGGAACTCTGCGGTGTTGGCAGCGATCGTCTGGTCGGTGGTCAGACCGACCGAGTCCCATCGGTCGTCGGTGACGCGGACGACCACCACCCTCCATCCGCATCGGGCCCACATCGCGACGGTGCCGCCCAGGAACAACGCCAGGTCGTCGGCATGGGCAACGACCACCAGAACGACGCGTTCGTTCCCGCGTTCAATCGGCTGCAGCATGCTCACCCCGGCGAGACTAGCGAGGCGGTTCCATTCGGTCAACAGTCTTGACCGAACTCGGCAACGTCCGTATAGTGCGATCCCAACGACCGGCACGCGCCGCCTGGATGAACGGGGAGCAATGATGAGACGACGTGCACGGCAAGGGACTGCGCTGTTGGTCATCGCCACCTTTGGCATGACAGCAGTGGCGTGCGGTTCCGATGACAACACGGCTACTAACACATCTTCGCCGGCCGAGACGCCCGCCGAGACATCAGCCGACGTCGCCGAGACGGTATCCACCGATGCCCCCGGCGAGACCACTGCGTCCGACGCGACGTCGGCGCCCGTCGAGACCACAGCCGACACCGCTGCGGCCGACTGTGGCGAGCGCGGCGACGCCGGTGAGATCAACGTGTTCCTGATTCCCAGCCCGTCCAGCACGGCGATTCAATCGTTCATCCCCGACTTCGAGGAAGCCACCTGCATCGCAGTCAACTTCTCGGAGACGCCGTATGGCGAAGCCCACCAGAAGCAACTGCTCGCCTATCAGCAGGGCGACGGGCAGTACGACGTCGCCCAATTCGACAACACGTTCTTGGCTGCATTCGGGGCTGCGGGCGCCATGGCGCCGCTGGACGACTACCTCGCCGGCAGCACTGCGTACGACATCGACGACTTCGCCGCCGGGCAGCAGGACTACGGCAAGTACGAGGGCGACACGTTGGGATTGACGCTGTCGACCGAGCCGATGATCCAGTGGTACCGCACCGACATCTACGACGAGCTCGGCCTCGAGCCCGCAACCACGTGGGACCAGTACCTCTCCAACGCCAAGGCGATCAAGGAATCGGGACGCGATGGCGTGCTGATGGGGTTCGGGCCGAACGTCTCGTGGTGGTGGATGACACTGCTGTGGAGCTTCGGCGGCCACGTCTACGACGACTCGTTGGCACCGACGGTCAACACGCCCGAGGCCATCGAAGCCACCGAGTACCTGAAGTCCCTGCTGCCCTATGCGCCGGACGGGGCCATCAGCGCCAACGGCGACGACGTGATGTTCAAGTTCCTTTCGCAGGACATCGGTTCGATCATCCAGTACTCCGGCTACTACGGCTTCACCAAGGATGAATCGGTCACCGAGTTCGGCGACAAGATCGCCACTGCTCGGATGCCGATGGGCAAGGTGGACGTCACCCACCTGGCCGGCTGGAACATCGGCATCCCTGCCGACTCGAAGCATCAGGACGAGGGATGGCAGTTCCTGGAGTTCGTGCTGGGCAAGTCGAACGCAGAGGCGTACTTGAACTCGGGTGCCGCGGCGATCGGCCGGAAGTCGATCACCGAGAACGCCGATCTGGTCGCCGAGAACCCATACCTCGAACTGCTGACCATTCCCGACAGCAGCCGCATCGAGCGGTACCCGCAGCTGAAGGTGTGGCCAGAGATGGACGTCGCCATCACCCAGGCGATCACCGGCATCCTGTCCGATCAGACCAGCGTCGAGGACGGCTTGAAGCAGTTGAACGACGATCTCGGACCGATCCTCGCAGCCGAGAACGGCTGACCTCGGGTCTCGTCCTCGATCGATGACCGAGAGACCGGGACGCAGGGCGGTTGTGGTCTACGGGAAGGAACCGCTCGTTGCCCCAGCTGTCGGACCCAACCTGTCGCGCGGTCCCAGTCTGTCGGCCGTGGCGCGTCGAACCGGCCGACACCGACGGCTGCGCGTGGCAATGCTGACGCTGCCGTCGTGGTTGATGTTGATGGGGCTGTTTGCCGTGCCGATCGGCGTTGGTGTGTACCTGAGCACCCGCAGCGACAAGATCGGCGGATTCGTTCCGGGCCGAGGCGTCGGCATGGCCAACTACCGGCGCGACGTCTTCGATCAAGGATTTGTGACTGCGTTGGTCACGACGCTGATCATCACGTTGATCGGGCTGGCAATTCAACTGCCGGTGGGAGTGGGCCTGGCGGTGGCACTGAATCGCAACCTTCGTGGGTCGCGGTTCTTTCGAACTGCACTGCTGATGCCGATGCTGCTGACCCCGGTTGCAGTGGGTCTGATGTGGCGGTTCATGCTGGACACCGATCTGGGGGTGATCAACTGGCTGCTCGATTCGGTCGGGCTGTCGAAGATCGGCTGGTTGGGAGAGAAGTGGGCTGCTCGCGTCGCCATCGCGCTGGTCGACTCGTGGCAGAGCATCCCGTTCGTGATGCTGATGACCCTCGCGGCGCTGTCGACGCTGCCAGAAGGACCGCACGAGGCAGCGCGCGTCGATGGCGCCACGGCGTGGCGGGTGTTCCGCTTCGTGACGCTGCCGATGCTGCGACCCGTGTTGTATGTGACGCTGATGATTCGTCTGGTCGACAGCCTGAAGCTGTTCGATATCATTTTCATCCTGACGAGAGGTGCCCCCGGAAACGCCACCGAGACCGTCGGTCTGTTGACGTACAACACCGGATTCAACTTCCTGGAGACGGGCCGAGCGGCCGCACTTGGCGTGGCCACGGCCGTGCTCACCCTGCCGGTTTTCGTGTTGTGGCTGCGAGCCCAACGAGCCACCCGATGAGCGTCACCAGGGGCACACGTCTGGGCCGGGTCGCTGCATATTCGGTGCTGCTGATGGCGACGCTGTTCGCGCTGTTCCCGTTGTTCTGGACGGTGACGACCAGCGTCAAGAGTCGCAAAGAGTCGTTCGCCATTCCGCCCAAGTTCATCAGCTTCACCTCCACGTGGAAGAACTACCGCAAGTTGTTCGACAACGACGCATTCGGTCGCATCTACTGGAACACGGTCTTCATCACCGGCGTCTCCACCCTGATTGCAGTCGTCATCGGCACGCTGTCCGCGTATGCGCTCGCGCGGCACCGGCGGTTCCCCGGCCGACGCCCGCTCGAGGCCACGCTGGTGCTGGTGCGAGCGTTGCCCGGAGTGGTGCTGATCGTGCCCATCTACCAACTCGTGACCCGGCTGGACCTCTACGACAATCGGTGGGCGCTGATCACCATCTACGCCACGCTCAACCTGCCCTTCGCGATCTGGCTGATGACTGGATTCATCGAGCAGATTCCCGTGGAGGTGGAAGAGAGCGCACGCACCGACGGCGCAAACGGTCTCAAGACGTTCTTCTTCGTGATCTTGCCGTTGGCCGCGCCGGGCATTGTGGCCACGTCGATCTTCGTGGCACTGCTGGCATGGAACGAGTTCTTGATTCCCGTGCTGCTGGCCGGTGAGGACTCGAAGACGCTGCCGGTGTACATCAGCGGATTCATCTCGGCACGGACGCTCGACTGGGGACCGATGGCCGCCGCCAGCACCTTGGCCATCGTTCCCATCGCAGTGTTCACCGCGCTGATCCAGCGTCGGTTGGTTGCCGGCCTCAGCTCTGGTGCGGTGAAAGAGTGAGCGGTGTGAACGGTGTGGGCGAAGAGATCACCGACCGTCACGAGCTCGTCCGGCGAACGAACGTCGAGAACGTCTTCCGTGCGATCGGCGAGCATGGGCCAATCAGCCGCGCTGCGTTGATCAAGCTCGCCAACCTCTCGAAGCCCACCGTGCTGTCGGTCGTCGCCGCGCTCGAGGGCGAGGGGCTGATTCGCGGCGTGCAGCTGTCGTCCACTGGGGCCGGCCGCACACCGATCCTGTACGAGCACAACCCCGGCGCAGCCCATGTGGTGGGCATCGACCTCGGCGGTACGAAGATCCTTGCCGCACTGGCCGATCTCACCGGCGAGATCCTCGCCGAGATCGAACTGCCCACGGCGACCGACGGTGGCAACGCGGTCGTGCGTCAGCTTGCCGAGACCGCTCGCGCGCTGGCCCGTCAGGCCGGTGTGCCCTGGGCGCGGGTCGACGCGGTGTCGGTCGGTAGCCCGGGGGTCGTCGTGGCCGACGGCACCGTTGACCTGGCCACCAATGTCGCCGGTCTGGGCTCGACGCCTCTGGCGAGTGACCTCAGACGGGCGCTGCGCACCCCGGTCACCGTGGACAACGACGTCAACATGGCCGCGCTCGGCGAGCTGATGGTGGGCGTCGCCCAGAAGTGCCACACCTTCGCACTGCTGGCCATCGGCACCGGGGTCGGCCTCGGCCTGGTCGTCGACGGGCGCCTCGCCCGCGGTGCGCGCGGAGGAGCCGGCGAGATCGCGTTCTTCCCGATCGGTGGCGATCCGTCAACCGCCGCGGCCAAGAGACGCGGAACCTTCGAGCTCGCAGTATCTGGGTCGGGTGTCGAGTTGATGCTGCGCGAGCAACTCACGCACGCGCGGTCGGCAACTCTCAATCGGCGAAGTAGCACTCGTGATGTCTTCGCAGCTGCCGAGCAGGGAGATGCCGTCGGCGTTGCAGTCGTCGAACGTCATGCCGCCGTCTTGGCTCAGGCGCTGCTTGCTCTCGCTTCACTCATCGACCCGGAGATGATCGTCCTCGGCGGCGGCATCGGATCGAACTCGTACCTGCTGGAACCGCTGCGAGCCGCCGTCGATCGCATTGCTCCGTGGCCGGTACGCATCGAGACATCAGCGCTCGGCGCCCGCGCCGGCATGATCGGCGCGATCCACCACGCGCTGCGATCGCTGCCCCAGATCGAGTCGCATCGCATCAGCGCCCGATTGCAGGAACTGACATGACGCGCGATGCCCTGCCGATCATCGGCGAACTGTTCCGATGTGCAGAGCACGACCTGATCGACGTGGTGTCAGCACTGGGCCCGTACGTGCTGTGCTGCAACGACCCGCCCTGGTCGACGCTCGCTCCGTTGCTGCCGCCACCTACGCAAGTCGTACAGGCTTGGGACATGGAGCTTGCTCACCTCGAATCCCTCGACGCCGTGCCCGACCACGCCGATGTCGTCGTCGGCCTTGGTGGCGGCACCGCCCTCGACACGGCCAAGTTCCTTGCCTGGAAGAACGATCGGCGACTGGTTCAGATCCCCACGATCACGTCGGTCGACGCCGGGTTCACCGACGCCATCGGGGTGCGGTCAGAGGGCAGGGTCCGCTACATCGGCACCGTGGTTCCGGAGTTGGTGGTGCTGGACATCCCGGTCATCCAATCGGCACCTGGCCACCTGAACCGAGCCGGCATCGGCGACATCCTGTCGTGTCACACCGGTCTGTTCGATTGGCGACTTGCCAGCGATGCGGGCAGTGGCCACGCGTGGGACATCGAGCTGGCCGCGTTGGGCCGGCGTCTGCTCGCCGACCTGGACGACGCCGCCGACGACATCGCTGCGGTGTCGACCGAAGGTGTGCGGTTCATGGCCCAGGCGTACCGCCACATCGGCGCCGCATGTGCTGCGGCCGGCCACAGTCGATTCGAGGAAGGCAGCGAGCACTTCTGGGCGTATGCCTACGAGCACGCCACCGGCACCCATCCCATCCACGGCGAGCTGATCGCGATGGCCGTGTGCGCGATCGCCCACGTGCAGGGCAACGACCCGCAGCACGCCTTCGACATCGTCGATCGCGCCGGCACGCGCGCCCACCCGGCCGATCTGGGAGTGGAACGCGATGCGTTCCTGCGCTGCCTGACCGGCCTCGCCGAGTACTCGCGTCACGAGGGACTGGATGTCGGCATCGCCGACCTTGATCCGATCAGCGCGCCACAGGCCGCGGCCGCCTGGGACTTCGTCGATCGTCTGCCGCGCAGGTCGAGCAACTGATGGCGGGCATCTCGCTGCACGACGTCAGCAAGGCGTTCGACGATGGGACGGTGGCGGTGGAACACCTCGACCTGCAGATCCTGGACGGCGAGTTCGTCGTGCTGGTCGGGCCGTCCGGCTGCGGGAAGACGACCACGCTGCGCATGGTCGCTGGCCTGGAAGACCCGACATCGGGCGAGATCTACATCGGCGACCGGCTCGTGAACGACCTGCCGTCGCGATCGCGCGACATCGCCATGGTGTTTCAGAACTACGCCCTGTACCCGCACATGAACATCCTCGACAACTTGGCGTTCGGACTGCGGATGCAAGG
>JANNFQ010000140.1:0-3305 GCA_031380045.1 Acidimicrobiaceae bacterium | reverse complement strand
TCGGCGGCTGGATGTCGGGCGTCGCCTGGCTCCCCCGGTTGGTGACCGCGCTGGTACTGGTGTTCATCACCGTCGCCAACGGGCACCGCTACTTCGTGACGTATGCAGACGGGTTGCCCAATCACAACGTCGCGTTCGGGCGGACCATCGCCGACTACCTGCAGACGCTGCCGGACGACACCAATGCGTTCATCGTCGATTGCTGCTGGGGTGAAGCGGGCCAGCCCGAACCGAAGGGGATTCGCTACCTGGATGCCGGGCCGGTCGCCACGTCACTGGGCGAGATCGTTGGCGACGAGTTGAGCTGCGATGTGTTGGCGCAACTGCCGCGACCCGCCGTGCTGGTCTGGACGCCTGCCGAACCGGTACCCGTCGCGCTGCAGAACTGCGCCGGAGAGCTCGCTCCGCAACTGCACACGACCGACGACGGCCTACAGGTCTTCTGGTCGAGCCAGCTCGAGAGTTGTCCCTAGCTCTCCCCGAACTCGGCCTACCTCATGCCGCCGCGGCCAGGTCTCTTCGATGTGGTTGTCGTGTGCTGTTTGGTGGACGGATTCGCCGGTTTCGGGGTGTATGTCGGTGTGGTCGATGGTGGGCGGGCTCTGGTGCCACGGCGGCTGCCGGCACGGTGATCGTCTGTGCGGAAATGTGAGGAAACCCTTTGTTTGTATGGGTTTCGTGTTGTCGAGGTGGTCGAACAGGTGTACGCTCTAGCTATGTCGGTGGACGGTTGTCTCGAAGAGATCGTGTCGCTTCACGATGTGATCGAAAGCCTCGGACATCTCGAGCGGTACAGCGCACAGATCGCGTTGGCGGTCGCCCGGTTGAACACCACCGGGGCATGGGCCGACGACGGTGCGTTGACGATGGCCTCCTGGCTCCGCCACCACGCCAGGCTGTCGCACCGCGACGCCTCGCGACTCGTCCGCCACGCCAGATTCCTGGGATCGTTCGACCATGTCGCCGCAGGCGCAGTGACAGGCGTGTTGTCAGCCGGCCAGGTCACCGCGTTGCAAGCGGCAGTGTCGAAACGCGGCCGAGTTGTTCGAAGAACGCAAGCAAGATGTGATCGAAACGATCACCAACCTCAACGCCGCAGACAGTGCAACGGTGTGTCAGGCGTGGCGGGCCAAAGCCGAAGCCGTCGTCGAGATGCCAGAACCCAAACAACGCAACCGGTCATGGTCCACCTCAGAACTGCCCGATGGCAGCATCATCGGCAGGTTCGTGTTCGACAAGACCGCCGCGGAGATCCTCGAAACAGCGATCGAAACAGCACGCTGCTGGGACGGTGCAACCGACACCCGGACCCCGTCGATGCGTACCGCCGACGCAGTCATCGAGATCTTCGGGTTCTTCAACCACAACAACGATTCCAACGCCACACCCCGCCACCACCCCCACGTCGAACTCGTCATCGAAACCCAAAACCCACCAACGACGGGTCGAACGATGACGTGTCGGGCGACAGTGACAGTGACGTGCTGTTCGAGGGTTGCGCAGTCACCGCGAACGGGCGGATGCTGCCCTCATGGGCGGCCGACGCATACCTGTGCGACTGCGTCCTCCACAAAGTGCTGCGCTCCAGCGCCGGCACGATCCTCGACTACGGACACAAACACCACACCGTCCCACCCGGACTCCGCAAAGCCGTCGCAATCCGCGACCGCGGCTGCCGCGTCCCCGGATGCACCCGCACCAAAGCATGGACCGACGCCCACCACATCAAATGGTGGCGCCACCACAGTGAAACCAAACTCAACAACCTGATCCTTCTGTGCCAACGACACCACCACCTCGTGCACCGGTTGAACTGGCGAATCGAACTCGACGCCGACACCGGCCAAGCAACATTCACCCTCCCCATCGGCACCATCATGATCAGCGAACCACCCGCCCACACCACCATCCGCGCAGCCTGAATCAGGCCGGAACCGAGCAAACAAGAACCATCGACCGAACAACCGTGTACGGCCACGCCTCAGTACGCCCGCTGCCTTGCGATCAGCGCCCAGACCGTCAGCGGCCACCAAAAGCTGCCGACCGGTCGCCATCCTGACCTTCGCGGCGATGACCGCTCAAGGTGGTCGACTTCCGGGCGCAACTGCCTCGTCGTTCGCTGTGCAACCGGCGGCAAGTGGCAGGTCTGATGCGCCGTTCGGGGGGTTTCGTTTTGTGTCGTGTCGGGGCGGCTCACCCGCCCCTGAGCGACAGAGAACGCGTCAACGACACAGCCGAAATGCTTCACCAGCTACGTCGTAGACACCCCAAACCGGGCTCCAGGTAGCCGGCGTTCTGCTCGTTGATGGGCTGTCCCCGAGGTGGCGGAATGCCACGATCACGACCTCGGACACCGATCATTCTCAGCGCTCAAGTGGCCGGCAGCGGGCAGTCACAGATGGCCACCAATGGGCGGAATCCACTGGCCGCCGAAACCAGACGGCAATCTGCGCTACCTCGCGTGATTTTCTGTATGACATTCCGCCAGACTTCAGTCATGGCGAAGGCGATCTCGGTCCGACTCGAACCATCAGACCGCGCAGTGCAAGAAGGGCCGGTCGGCCCTCACTGAACTCAACCAAGTGATGTGCTCGCAGCAGCTTCACTCGTGATGATCGGCGTGTTCTTCGTTCTGTTCGGCGCCCTCATCTACGGCAAGCAGATCGAAGCAGCGAAGCGCAGCCTGACATTGATGGCGGGTCCGGGGCTGACAATGAGGGAACGACACCTACGGCAACAGCCATCCAGCGCGACCGGCTCTCACCCTCGAACACCGGCACTTCGGTCAGTCATACCCCGGACCCGACGCCAACGTTACGACGGTCCCACCCAAATGAAAAGACCCGATTGCTCAACAGCTTTTGGGCTCGTCCCCGGTGCGGGTGCACTGCGGTCGACCGGTACTGTTGCGGCGGATGGAGGCGGTGCGGGTGGCGGACTCGGTGTGCCTGGTGATGCCCTGCTTCAACGAACGCTCACGGCTGCGTGTCGATCAGGTTCAGCTGCTGGCTGCGCACGATCGTGTCTCGATGGTGCTGGTCGACGATGGGTCGACGGACGGCACGCTCGACCTGCTCCGGTCGATCGAGCGCGACACGCCAAGGGTCAGCGTCATTGCGGTGGCTCACAACGCCGGCAAAGGAGAAGCGGTACGGGCAGGTCTGGCCTCGCCGGCAGCGCAGCAGTCGTCGTGGGTCGGCTACGTCGATGCCGACCTGTCGACACCCGTCGCCGAGATCGTGCGGTTGCTCGACATCGCCTCGACCAGAACAGGTGTCGATGTGATCCTGGGCTCTCGGGTGGCG
>JANNFQ010000079.1:0-3895 GCA_031380045.1 Acidimicrobiaceae bacterium | reverse complement strand
GCCCGCTCGTGGTGGTTCGCGGTGGGGTCTCACCGGTGGTCGACGATGACGACATCGCCGAGTGTCGGCGCCGTCAACCCGATGTGCGCGTCGATGTGGTGGATGGGGCCGGGCACAGCGTGCAGGGCGATCGTCCGTTAGAGCTCGCGGCGCTGATCGCCCAGGTGCTGGCAAGCTGACAGACGGCCGGCTGACCGATGCCTGGATCGTCTGGCCCGGAACGTCTGGCCCGGAACGCCGTCCCCAACGACCGGATCGAACCGTGCGTCAGCGCGTCACGGCCAGTACATCGACGCGCATGGCCAACACGTGCTCCAGCAGGCCGCTGCGTTCGTGGGCGGTGTACACCTCCAGGCTGAGGTCGCTGCCGGCGCGAGCGACGGCCTGGATCATCAGCCGGTTGCGTCGCACCTCGGCCCGCAAGGCCACGACGCGGCCGTCGTAACTGCGATCCAGCCCGATGGCGACGCGCAAGATGGCGGCCAACGCCCGCACCACAGCCTGCGCCGCTTCGTCCAACCGCATGAACTGCGGGTGCGACGGCTTGGGGCTGCTCTTGCGGTGGTACCGGGCGACCAAGGCGATGATCTCGATCTCGTGATCGGTCAGGCCGGCCAGTTCGCTGTTGCGAATGACGTAGTACGAGTGCAGGTGGTGCTTGCTGTGCGAGATGACCAAACCCACGTTGGCCAACGTGGCAGCCGCCTCGAGGTACTCACGGCAATGCGACGGCAGCTGGTGCAGCGACTGGGTCGCGTCGTACAGCTGCAGCGCCAGGCCGGTGACGTGCGCCGAGTGCGCAGGGTCGGGATCGCATCGGTGGGCAAGGGTCACGATGCTGCTGCGCGAGACGTCGCGCAGGTGGTGCAGTTCGCCGGTGAGGTGGTCGCGGGCGATGGTGTCCAGCAGCACGCCCTCTCGCAATGCTCCCTCGCTGAACACGAACGTCGACACGCCGAAGCTGTGCGCCACGCATTGCAGCACCACCGCGCCGGCCACGATGATGTCGGCCCGCTGCGCATCCAGGCCGGGCACGGCGGCCCGGCTGGTAGGGGTGCGCTTGGCCACCAACGATTCGACCACCTGGTCCAATTCGGTGGTCGTGAACTCGAACCGGTTGAACGTATGCGGCATTGGCAGGCTGCGTCGGGCGTTGACCAGATGGGCGACGGTCTCGGCGGTTCCCGACGACGCGATCGCCACTTGGAACCCGTGCTCGTTCACCTCGCGCTCGAAGCCGGCCAGGATGGACCGCACGTACGATCGGCACTCTTCCACAGCGCGCGGCGTGACCATGCCGGCAGGGAAGAACCGGTCGGTCAACCGGACCGCGCCCAGCTTGAAGCTGCGCGCCGCCAGGGTCGCGCCGCGTTCGCCGATGAGCACCTCGGTGGAGCCACCGCCGATGTCGACCAGGATGAGACGCGTATCGAAAACCGGCACGGCCTGCAGCACACCCAGATGGATCAGCCGTGCCTCTTCGGTGCCCGAGATCACCTCGACCTCGATGTCGGCTTCTCGCCGCGCTCGCGCGATGAAGATCTCGTTGTTCTCGGCCTCGCGCACCGCACTGGTGGCAACGGCACGCACCGGCGCCCCGTGGCTGTCGGCGATGGCCTTCATCCGGCGAAGCGCACTGATACCACGGTCCATCGCGTCGACCGACAGTTCCTTCATGTCGCCACCGCCGTGACCCAGGCGAATCGTCTCTTTCTGGCGCGTGACGACCTCGGAGGAATTGCCCTCGGCGCCGACGACGCGGGCCACGACAAGGTGGAAGCTGTTGGTGCCCATGTCAAGCGCAGCCAGCATCAGTGGTCGATCGCCGGCGACGGTTCCTGGCGACGCACTCGCCGAGACGACCATGTCGGTCGATGCGGTCATGGCGTCAGCCGATGCGGTCTTGACATGCAGGCAGCCCACCCAGCACGCCGGTGCGGAACGAATCGATCTTCTCGAACGCGGTGCCGTTCACGTTGGTGTTGGCAGCCTCGTCGCCCAGCAGCACGGCCGTGGTGATCGCCTCGTCGAGGTCGCCCGCCGACAGCAGGATCGTCTGATTCGGGTTGTTGGCCAACTGCCTGCCCTCGGCGTCGACCTCGCCCGAGGGGATGATGTCGACGATCCAGGCGCCCACCAGGCAGTCGTTCAACAACACACGCGGCTCGCCGGCCAGCGTGCTCTGCAGCGCCACTTGCACTGCATCGCTGTACGCGCTGGCGATGGGATAGCCGAACGACAGGTCGCCCAGACGGCCGTACAGATCGCGCACGAACCCGTCGTCGTACACGATGGTGTTGGTGGTGACGCAGAATGTCGCCGTGTTGACCAGCGAGTCTGGCGATCGATCGTCGCACGCTGGGGGCCCGGCGTCGGCGGTGAACGGCACCAGTGTGGGTGAAGTGAACGCGATGCTGCTGGCTTCGAGCGTGGGCAACCAGTACGTGTCGAGAGCGAGTGGCAAGGCCTGGAGGATCTCGTCGAAGGGCAGGTTGCCGTTGTTGGCGAAATCCTGCTGTGAGAGGAACTGCAGATCGATGCGTGGGTTGGGGTTGTCGATGAAGTCGGCGCACCGGGCAACGCCGTTGATGAAGCCCTCCTGAAACGCACCGACTCGGTCGAACCCGGTGCCGTGGCCGCTGGGATCTTCGGCCACGTTGGCCAGACCGGGTGGGTCGCGCACCGTGATCATGGCGACGATGCCGCCCTTGACGTCGTTGTCGTCGAACTGCAGTTGATCGCTCTCGCCACGGGCAACGTGAGCTGCCCATGCGCCGGCGAAGCAGTCGGCCTGCTGCTCGTTGTCCACCGTGGGCAGACCCAGATCGAAGATGCCCGCACGAGCCTGGATGGCATGGCCGTACTCGTGCGCGGCCACCACACCCACAGCGGCCGTGCCGAGGTCGTTGACCAGTTGTGGCAGCAGTTCGGCGTCGTCGTACACGATGATGTCGCCACATGTGGTGTAGAACGCATTGCCCTCGACGTCGTCAAACGGCACGCCGCCCTGGCAGCTCTCGGGCAGATCACCACGAGATGGGTACGAGGCGAAGATGCCCGAAACCGGCGTGAACTCTGCGCCATACGTGGTGGGGAAGTTGTCGGCCCAGAACTGGGTGATGTCGGCGAAGGCGGCGTTCAGGAAGTTGTCGTAGGGCTGCGGCGTCTTCGAATCGCCGAAGTCGATCAGCCCGCCATCGGTGGGCGGCGGGGTGGAATCTTCGGGGGGGTCAAGAGGATTGGTCGGGTCGGGGCCTGGATCGTCGGGGGTCGAGTCGGTGGTGGCCGGGTCGGTCGACTGCTGGTCGGATCGTCTGGCGATGACGCCTTGATCAGTGGTGCCGCACGCGGCCACCACCATGACCGCCACGGCCAGAGCCGACACGGCCAGAACCGGCTTCGAACGTGTGACCGCACGGCGTCGTGACATCGATTCGAGCATAGGCGCACCCCGCCTCCGTCCAGGGGCCGGTCAGATGCAGAACTGCCCATTCGTGCCAGCGGCCACACCGCGCCGACAGATGCTGGCGACCGTGGCGCGATCGACCACCCAGCCCGCTGGTGTCGATCGCCCGTAGATGGCGTACGCGACGCCGGTGATGCTGTCGTCGGCGAAACCGAGCACCTCGATCGTGGCAATCGGCGAACCGTCAGGATCCCAGGTCAGCGCGATTTGAGCATCGGCGTAGCGCTGCTGGAGCGCTGGCCAGATGGCCTCGATCAGGGCCTCCGCTGTCTCGGTCGATTCCACACCGAGGGCCTCGATCTCGTCGGTGGCATCCACTGGCACGGTCTGCTCGCCGAGCGTCTGCAGACTCGAGAACGCCCGCAGGTATGCGTCGGCACTGCCGCACCGGAGGGTGGCGTTGCCGGCAGCGCCCAACGTGCCGCTGTT
>JANNFQ010000043.1:0-22588 GCA_031380045.1 Acidimicrobiaceae bacterium | reverse complement strand
GGGCGGTGGTCAAACCCTCGTAGTCGCCGTAGTCGAACTCGGTCAACTGATGCGATTCCTCGGCGTCGCGCTCGGGCATCGCGATTGCCGCCGTCTGCTTGGCCCGTGCCAGGGGGCTGGTGAAGACAACCGGCGGTTGGGGTGGGTCCTCGGCATGTCGGCTGTCGATCAGCCGGTACAGCACCGGTCGCAACTTCAACGTCTGCTCGCGTCCGACGTCCGTCAACTCGATGTCGGTGCGGCCGGTGTGCCGGCCCTGTGCCGACCACTGGGTGGCTCCGTGGCGAACCAACAGGACGAGATCAGGACCAGGATGTGGCACGTCACGAGACCTTAGGGGACACTACCGCCCATGTCTCGATCGATCCTGTGGTTCCGTCGCGATCTCCGTGTCAGCGACCACATGGCCTTGGCGGCTGCCCATGCGATCGGCGATGTCGTCCCACTGTTCGTCGTCGACCCGCTGTTCACGAGTCGCTCCGGCCTGCCCAGGCGGGCGTTCATGGCCAAGGCCCTGGATGACCTGAACGATCGCCTCGGGGGCGCCTTGGTCTTTCGACACGGCGACCCGACCGTGGTCGTGCCGGCACTGGCCGCCGAGGTGGGCGCCGACACGGTCCACGTCAGTCGCGACTTCGGCCCGTACGGGCGGCGACGCGACGCCGAGGTTGCCGCCCGGTTGCGGGCCGACGGCCGGCGTCTGCGTGGCGAAGGCAGCCCGTACGCGGTGGATCCCGGCACCATCGCCAAGGATGACGGAACGCCGTACGCGGTGTTCACACCGTTCTCACGGCGCTGGGTCGCAGCAGGTCAACCGCAATGGAGTCAGCGGCCATCGACGCCGCGCCCTGGCTCGGTCACCTGGATCGGGCCCGACGATGTGCCCACCGACGCGCCGCCGGACCACCCCGCCGCCGATATCCAACTGCCGCCCGCAACGGCCGCAGCGGTCCATCGCCACTGGACGCGGTTCTCGGGCGAACGCCTGGACGACTACGACCTGCGACGCAATCTGCCGGCGATCGAAGGCACCAGCCGAATGTCGCCGGCTCTGCGTTGGGGACTGGTGCACCCGTGCGAGCTGCTGGACGACCTGAAGCACTCGCGGGCCCACGATCGCTACCGCACCGAACTCGCGTGGCGCGAGTTCTACGCCGATGTGTTGTTCCATCATCCCGACTCGGGCTGGAAGAACCTGCAGCGCAAAATGGATGCGATGCCGGTCGACACCGACGCAGCCGCGCATCGCCGGTTCGCAGCCTGGCGTGCCGGGACGACCGGGTACCCGATCGTCGATGCGGGCATGCGCGAACTCTTGGGCAGCGGTTGGATGCACAACCGAGTGCGCATGATCGTGGCCAGCTTCCTGGTGAAGGATCTGCATCTGCCATGGCAGTGGGGTGCCCGACACTTCATGCAGCACCTGGTCGACGGCGACCTGGCGTCGAACAGTCACGGCTGGCAATGGACGGCCGGAACCGGTACGGACGCGGCGCCGTACTTCCGCATCTTCAATCCCACCACCCAGTCCGAGCGCTTCGACCCAGATGGCCACTACATCCGTCAGTGGGTGCCCGAGCTACGTCCCTTGGCCGGTAAGCAGGTCCACGCACCCGGTGCTTCCAGGCCCGACGCGTACCCGTCGCCCATGGTCGACCATGCTGTCGAACGCAACGAGGCCCTGCACAGGTACAAGTCGGTGACCAGCAGTTCTCGCTAGCCTGTTTCCACGACACTCTTCGGACACCGATCTGCACAGGGCCACCCACATGCTTGATGCACGCAAGACAGCCATCCTGCGTGCCATCGTGCACGAGTACATCGCTTCGGCCCAACCGGTCGGCTCGACGCACATCGCCAATGCCCCGGGCGTGCAGGTCAGTTCTGCAACGGTTCGCAACGAGATGGCAATGCTCGAGCAAGAGGGCTACCTCATCCAGCCGCACACCTCTGCCGGCCGCGTGCCCACCGACAAGGGCTACCGGTTCTTCGTCGACCACATGACCGAGCCGGGGTTGCTCGACGCCACCACCACGCAACGCGTCAGCGAGTTCTTCGATGCCACGCACGGTCGGTTGGAAGAGATGCTGCATCAGACATCCAACCTGTTGGCCCAGCTCACTAGCCACGCATCGTTGGTGGTCGGCCCACCCACCGATCGTGCCACCGTGCGTTCGGTGCAGGTGGTCGGCTTGTCCAGCCGGGTTGCTGTGGTGGTGGCGGTGCTGTCCAACGGATCGGTCGAGAACGAGACCCTCGAGTTCGGCGGCGATCTGTCCGACATGCGGCTGGCCGCGTCCTCGGCGCATCTGCAGCGGGTCCTGATCGGCAGCCCCATCGAAGGCGTCGATGTGCCCACCAGTGGCAATGCCGACGTCGACGAGCTGTGCCAGGCCGCCTATCGGGCGCTTGTGGCCACACGTCATCACGAGCCCGTCTACGTGGGCGGCACATCGGTCGTTGCATTGTCGTTCGACGCCGTCGACACCGTGCGTTCGGTGCTGCACACCCTGGAACAGCAGTACGTCATGGTGTCGTTGGTACGCGACGTGCTCAGCCGTGGTTTGTCGGTGGCCATCGGGGTCGAGCACGGCGTGCAGCCGCTGGCTGCATGCTCGGTGGTCGTCGCACCTGTGGTGGTGCAGGGCGAACACGTCGGTACGGTGGGCGTGTTGGGGCCGACCCGAATGAACTATCCGCAAGCGTTGGCCACGGTCGAGGTGGTCAGCGAGCGCCTCGGCAGGCATCTCGACGAAGGAGCTGGCTGAGGTGGCCGACTACTACGAGTTGTTGGGTGTGCCGCGCACGGCCGGGCCCGACGAGATCAAGAAGGCGTACCGCAAGCGCGCCCGAGAGCTGCATCCCGACGCCAATCCAGGCGACGCAGCGTCCGAAGAACAGTTCAAGAAGTTGGCCCAGGCCTACGAAGTGCTCAGCGACTCGGATCAACGCGCCCGGTACGACCGTTTCGGCGAGGCCGGGGTCGGTGGCAACGGTGGTCCCAACGTGGGCGACGTGTTCGGCGGCGGCGGCCTGGGCGACCTGTTCGACGCCTTCTTCGGTGGCAATGGCGGTCCCTTCGGCCAGGGCGGCAGTGCACGGGGTCCGTCGGGTCCGGCACGAGGACCCGATCTCGAGGCAGTGGTCGACATCACGCTGGACCAGGCGGCGTTCGGCGCAACGCTGCCGGTCACCGTGCGCACCGCGGTGCGTTGCGACGACTGCGAGGGCAAGGGCACGGCCGAGGGCACCAAGGCAGTCACCTGTTCCGAGTGCAATGGTCGTGGTCAGGTGCAGCGAGTTCGGCAGAGCCTGCTGGGGCAGATGGTCACGTCGTCGGTGTGCACGCGATGCAACGGTTCCGGTCAGGTCATCGCCAGCCCGTGCCCGACGTGCAATGGCGACGGTCGCACCGTGACCGAGAAGACATATCAGGTCGACATTCCCGCGGGCGTCGATACCGGTTCCACACTGCGGCTCACGGGCCGTGGCGCCGTCGGCCCCCGCGGTGGCAGCGCCGGCGATCTGTACGTGCACATCCGCGTCGCCGCGCACGAGGTCTTCATACGCGAGGGCGACGATCTGATCTATGAGTTGGTGGTCTCCATCGCCCAGGCATCGCTGGGCGCGAAGTTCACCTTGGCCACCCTGGATGGCGACGAGGACCTGGTCGTCCCAGCGGGCACGCAGCCCGGCAAGGAGTTCACCCTCCGTCAACGTGGCGTCACCCGCCTGCAGGGCCGTGGTCGGGGCGACCTGCGCGTGCGAGTTCGTGTCGATGTGCCCACCAAACTGACCGACGCCGAGGTGGACCTGCTGCGCCGTTTCGCCGAGGGGCGCGGCGAGGATGTGCAGACCGAGCACGGATTCTTCTCGCGCATCAAGTCGGCATTTTCGTGAATCCGCTGCTCCGCAACTCTGAAGCGCATGTCTTCGTGCCATCGCTTCCAGCAGTTGCGGTCAGCCATGACGACGAACATCATCTCGACCGTGTGCTTCGGCTCGAGCCCACCGATGTCATCACCGTCAGTGATGGGGCGGGCAGTTGGGCCACTGCGCACTGGAGCCGGCTGCGCGGTTTGACGATCGTCAGCGAGATCCATCACGAGCCGCCGCATCACCCGTTGACCATCGGCTGCGCCATCCCCAAGGGCGATCGCCCCGAGCTGGTCGTGCAGAAGCTGACCGAGCTGGGCGTGGATCGCATCCTGCTGTTCGAGACCGCCAGATCGGTCGTGCGCTGGGATGATGACAAGCGGCGGCGGCAGCTCGAACGTCTGCAACGCATCGCCCACGAGGCCGCGATGCAGAGCCGGCGGCTGTACCTGCCAGTGGTCGATTGCACCGATTTCGACCGCGCCATCCAGCTCGCCGGCGTTGCCATGGCCGAACCCGCCGGTCGAGATCAGCTGGACGACACCATCACCACCATGCTGATCGGCCCTGAAGGCGGATTCGATCGCGACGAACTGGACTATGCCGTGCCCAAGATTGCGCTGTCTCGTCACGTTCTGCGGGTGGAAACGGCGGCCATCGTGGCGGCGGCTTTGCTCGTCTCGCATCACGCCTGACAACGTGTAGCGTTGATACCAACACTCCCCGTTGTTTTTCCACGCGGAGTGTGGCAGACTTGAGCGTTGCAGTGGTGACTTGACGGGGGTCGCCACCCATGTCAGGAGAGCGGGCTATGCGAGATTTCGACGACGACGACGTTCATTCGTCGCCCTACAGCCGCAAGGTCGGAGAGCGGCTGCGCGTCATCAGGCGGCAGAAGCGGCTGTCGCTGCAAGAAGTGGAAGCCACGTCCGACGACGAGTTCAAGGCCTCGGTTCTTGGTGCCTACGAACGTGGTGAGCGGGCCATCTCTGTGCCCAGGCTCGAGCGCCTGGCCAAGTTCTACAACGTTCCGGTCGACCAGCTGCTGCCGCGCGAAGACATCTCCATCCCTGCCGAAAACGACCCTGCGGCGGCCCGCAAGATCGCCATCGACTTGGTGAAGCTCAGCCAGCTCAGCGGCCAGCCGTTCGAGATGCTCATCCGCTTCCTGCGGATGATCCAGGTGCAGCGCCAAGACTTCAACGGCAAGGTCATCACCGTGCGTGGTGACGACACTCGTGCCATTGCAGCAATGCTCGACGTGCCGGTCGATCAGGCCGGCGAGCGTCTGGATGCGCTCGACCTGTTGTTCCACGCCTGAGCCACGCCGTACGTTCAGCACGGCGGCCGATCTGCCCATAGCGTTGTCGGCTGTGACCGAACCCTTCGGCGTCTACGTGCACATCCCGTTCTGTGCCAAGCGATGCGACTACTGCGCGTTCGCCACGTGGACCGATCGCAACCACCTGCAACACCACTACCTGCAGGCGTTGCGCGACGACATCGTGCGTTCGATGCATGGCCCCGCGACGACCGTCTTCGTGGGTGGCGGCACGCCCACGATGGTCGATGCGGCTGACCTTGCCGCGGTGATCGCATCGATCCCCCGAACCGCTGATGCAGAGGTCACCGTCGAGTGCAATCCCGACGATGTCACCGTGCAGATGCTGGATGCGTACCGCGCCGCGGGCGTGAACCGGGTCAGCATCGGCGTGCAGTCCATGGTGCCGGCGGTGCTGGCGGCGCTTGGTCGGTGGCACGTGCCCGACAACGTCGTGCGCGCTGTGGACGCAGTACGCGCCATCGGCATGCCCACATGGAACATGGACCTGATCTACGGCGGAGCTGGCGAATCGTTGGCCGACTGGGAGTACACGGCGCGTGCCGCGCTGGAACTGCGGCCACCGCACATCTCGGCCTATGGCCTGACCGTCGAGCCCGGTACGCCGTTGGCCGGGCAGCCCGAACGTCATCCCGACGACGACGACCTGGCCGATAAGTACGAGCTTGCCGACGACCTGTTCGTCGCCGCCGGGCTGCTGAACTACGAGGTCAGCAACTGGTCGCGGCTGGGTCACGAGTCACAGCACAACCGGCTGTACTGGTTGCAGGGCAACTACCTGGGTTTCGGCGCGGCTGCGCACTCGCATCAGGACGGACGGCGGTGGTGGAACGTGCGCACCCCCGAGCGATACATCGCCGCGGTGCGGGGCGGCGAGCCAACCGAGGCATCGGGCGAGACGCTGGACGCAGCCACCCGTCGCGACGAGGGCCTGCAGTTGGCGCTGCGGATGCGCGAGGGCGTGCCCGTGGAAGCACTGGATGCCGACGACCTGGACGACCTGGTCAAGACCGACGGTGTGCGCGTGACCCTGACCAGACGCGGCCGATTGCTGGCCAACCAGGTCTCGCTGCGCCTGCGCTGATCCGGGCAGGCGTGCCGCCGGGGCCGGGCCGCGTCGGGCATCGGCGGAACTGGTCGGCGTCCTACCACCAGAACGGTGGTCAGGTGCCGACAGGTTCCTCGAGTTCGGCGACCGCAGACGGGCAGGAATTCAGTCGTCTCGACATGTGAGACAATCCTCGCCCGACGAAACAACACCCGAGGGGGAGACATGTCCCAGTTGATCAACGATCTCGACGAGGTCGCCGCGCTGATCCACCTGTACATCGATGGTTCGAACGGCGACGGCGCGAAGCTGAAAGAGGCCTTTCATCCGGATGCGTGGATGATGGGTCACATCGGGCCGATGGACACGTACATGCCGATCACCGACTACATCGGGTTCGTCGAGACGCAACCCGGCATGGCCGGACCCAACTACCGAGCCATCATCAGGTCCATCGATCTGGTTGGCGACGCCGGCGTGGCGGTGCTGGCCGAGACCGACTACATGGGATGTGACTTCGTCGACTTCTTCACCGTCGCCAAGATCGATGGCAAGTGGGTCATCACCAACAAGACCTACGCCCACACCGGCGGCCAACCGCCAGAGCACTGAGTTCGCCGACGAATCGGTGCACCAATCCAGTGTCCGACAGCCGGGGCAGACTGATAGCCTCGGGGCCGCTGCACGGGCGTGTAGCTCAGTTGGTTAGAGCGCTACCATGACACGGTAGAGGTAGCAGGTTCGATCCCTGTCACGCCCACGAAACCCTTGGTGCGCAAGGGCTTCAGGTAGCTCTACACACCGCACCCAGCTCGTCACGGATGTCGGGCCACATCTGGGCTCGCAGCCGGATCGCGGCTCTTCATCTGATGGATTCGTCGGCCCGATCGCGGATGAACTTCAGGATCTTGATGTGCTTGGACGTGTCATCCTGCATGAGTTCGAGCAGGAGGCCCCACAAGGTCGTCTCGCGCACGTCCTTGAGCTTCTTCGCCAACTGCTTGAGTTCGCTGGCGTCGGCACGCTCGGTGTCGAGCATTCGCTTCGTTGTCGCCATGACTCGCTCGCGATCTGCTCTCAGACCGCGCAGCGACGGGATCGGCTCGTCCTCGAGGCGCAGCTCGCCCATCTGCCGAATCGACTCGGCCAAGTCGTTGAAGAGCTGATGGTGGCGACGCTCGTCAGCAAGGATCAGACTGGCCAGGTAGCGAAAAGCCGGAGAGCCGCTTGGGTCCTCGGCCAGTCGCTGGTACTCGTCGAGGATTGCTCCTTCGGCCACGACATGGCCACAGACGTGGTCGTAGATCTCCTGTTCCCACACGCTGGCTCCGGGTATGTGCGTCAACATCGTGACTCCTGTCTCGGCATGCTCGATCTCTCTTCGAATGCTCGATCTCTCTTCGAATGATCGCCCATGGCTACCCCACCTCGTCAGGGCCGGAAGTCTCTTTCTACCTAGTTGTTCTTCGTAGGTGGATCTGCAACCGGCGATGTTTTGGTGAGTGAAAGCGGGGTACTGGCCTGTCACCACCTGGGAAGCTGACCCATGACATCGAACACTCCCGACCGAGATCCTCTTCGTCGCTCTCGACGACGAGGATCCCGATCGGACGGCGAGATCCAAGAACCGATTCTCGCCGAGCTGTTCAGCGTCGAGCGGCTAGAGCAGCACGCCGAGACACTGGCCGAAGCGCAGCGAGTGATCGAACCAGCGACCGACACCGTCACCAGGGGTCGACCCATTCACCCGCGCATCGCCGAAAACGGTCGAGTACTGGTCGAGTCATACCGCTTGTTGGCCAGCGCCACCCAGGACGAGCGGTCGGTGACGCCATCCGCTGAATGGCTGGTCGACAACTTCCCGATCGTCGACGAGCAGCTGCGCGAGATACGCGACGATTTGCACCCTCACTACTATCGCGAGCTTCCAAAGCTGGCCGACGGTCCCTTGGCCGGCTACCCAAGAATCCTGGGCCTGTCGTGGGCATACATCGCCCATACCGACAGTCGATTCGATCCGGAGAGTCTTCGTCGCATGGTTCGCGCCTATCAGCGCGTGCAGCCATTGACGACCGGCGAGCTCTGGGCAACGGCGATCACCCTGCGCATCCTGCTGGTCGAGAATCTCCGACGCTGTGCAGAGCAGATCGTCAGTGCGCGAGCAGCGCGAAGGCTGGCGGACGAGATCGCCGATGAACTTCTGGGGCTCCGGGGCCACGCGCAGCAGCCTGCCTCGGCGTCGCTTGCACGGCTGTCGCGCGCAGAGCTGCCGACTGCCGCCGCCGTTCAGCTGTTCCAGCGGTTACGCGACATGGACCCGGCCGTCACCCCGGCCCTTGGTTGGTTGGAGGAGTATCTCTCGACCGAGGGAATCTCGGCCGACGAGACAGTGCGCCTCGAACACCAACGCCAGGCGACGATGACGGTCACGGTTCGCAACGTGATCACCAGCATGCGCCTCATCTCATGGTTCGACTGGGCCGAATTCGTCGAGAGCGTCGGGCTGGTCGATCAGGCCCTTCGCGCTGGCAGCGCCTTCGCCGACATGGACTTCGCGACGCGCGACTTGTATCGACACGCTGTCGAGGAACTGGCGCGCTGGTCGAACCGGACCGAGGTTGCCGTCGCACAGCAAGCGCTCGCCATGGCGACCATCGCCAGCGGCAGCAGCACCGCTGCCGACGGCTTGCCCTCCGCCCAGGCTCGCCGTCATGACCCCGGCTACTACCTGATTGCGGAAGGTCGAAAGGAACTGGAAAACGCCCTCGAGGTTCGGGTTTCGTTCGCCGACCGGTTGCGTGCAGCCTTCGTCAGCGTGGCAGGCTTCGGCTACCCGGCCACCGTCGCTCTGGTCACTGGGATCGTCCTGGCGATTTCGGTGGTGATCGCTGGCGACTGGCGTAGCGAAGGGGTCCTGGTCGTAGCGGCCCTGGCGCTTGGTCCGGCCTCCGACCTGTCGACGGCGCTCGTGAACAGAATGGTCACCAGCGCGATGCGCCCACGACCTCTCGCACGACTGAATCTGGACAGCGGTGTCCCCTCGGACATGCGGACGCTGGTTGTTGTCCCGATGCTGCTCACCGGCGAGGCAGAGATCGAAGCATTGGCCAGCGGGTTGGAGGTGCACTACCTCGCGAATCGCGAGGGCGACCTGAGGTTCGCGCTGCTCTCGGACTGGCTGGACGCCCCCACAGAGCATGTCGAGCACGACGACGAACTCCACTCCGTCGCCGCCGCAGCAATTGAACGCCTGAACGTGCGACATGGCGAGGCAGCCGGCGGCGGCGCCCGATTTCTGCTGCTTCATCGGAGGCGTACCTGGAACGCCCAAGAGCAATGTTGGATGGGCTGGGAGCGCAAGAGGGGCAAGTTGCACGAGTTGAACGCGCTGCTGCGCGGGTCGTCCTCGACCAGCTTCATCATCATGAGTCGGCCGGAGGCCGCCATCCCATCGGATGTGCGGTACGTCCTGACGCTGGATGCAGACACTCGGCTCAGTCGCGGGGCGGTGAGCCGCCTTGTGGGGACGATTGCCCATCCACTCAATCGGCCGTGCTTCGATGCCCGAGCCGGCAGGGTGACCAAGGGCTACGGCGTGCTGCAACCGCGCATCACACCGACGCTGCCTTCCGAGGGCGGGGGCTCGCTGTACCAGCGCATGTTTTCGGGAGCTGCAGGAATCGACCCCTATGCATCAGCTGTCTCGGACGTCTATCAGGACCTGTTCGGCGAGGGAAGCTTCACGGGAAAGGGCATCTACGACATCGACGCGTTCGATGCCGCGATGCGAGATCGTGTGCCCGAGAACACCATGTTGAGTCACGACCTGTTCGAGGGCGCCTTCGCCCGCGCCGGGCTGGTGACCGACGTCGAGCTCTTCGACGAATTCCCATCGAACTACCTGGTATCGGTATCGCGCCAGCATCGGTGGGCGCGTGGCGATTGGCAACTCCTGCCATGGATCGTCGGCCGCCCACCTCATGCAACCACGCCACGAATCCGTTTTTCGACGCCTCGTCTGGCCCGATGGAAGATGGCTGACAACCTCCGTCGCACTGTGTCGGCTCCCCTGACGCTCGCAGTTCTGGTGGCCGCCTGGTCGCTTCCATCGGTTTCCGCTGCGGTGTGGACCCTGTCGGTCGTGGTCTGGGTGGCGATCGCCGCTGCACTACCAGTGCTGCCGGTACTTTTGCCGCAACGCAAGGGCATCTCGAAGCGCAGCCATCTACGGGCAGCCGGTTCTGACATCGCCGCAGCCGCGGCTCAGGTCATCGCCGGCTTCACGTTCGTCGCCCACCACGCCTGGCTGATGATCGATGCAATCGTGCGCACGATGACGCGGCTGCTCATCACGCGCAGGAACCTCCTCAACTGGACCACCGCAGCGCAATCCAAGGTGCGGCACGATCTCGGCGTGGGCCGGTTCTATCGGCACATGATCAGCAGCGTCGTGATTGCGATCGCGGCCGCCGGACTGACGCTCGCCGTGAAGCCGAGTGCCGGCTGGGTCGCCGCGCCGTTCGTCGTCCTGTGGCTGATCGCTCCTCTCATCGCACGTGGCATCAGTACGCCAGAGCAAGCGTCGGCGACGGAACAACTCTCCGCCAGTGAGGTCACAGAGCTCCGTTTGACGGCTCGTCGAACATGGTTGTTCTTCGAGACCTTCGTCGGGCCCGACGACAACGCACTGCCGCCCGACAACTTTCAGGATGACCCCGCACCGGTCGTTGCGCACCGGACATCGCCGACGAACATCGGGATGTATCTGCTGTCGACTGTGGTGGCACGAGACTTCGGCTGGATCGGGACACTCGAGATGGTCGAGCGCCTCGAGGCAACGCTGACGACCATCCGTCGTCTGCCGCGCTATGGCGGGCATCTGTTCAACTGGTACCACACCAAGGAGCTGCGCCCGCTCGATCCCCCCTATGTCTCGTCGGTCGACAGCGGCAACCTCGCCGGAGCCCTGTTGACGTTGGCCAGCGCGTGCCGACAGATGATCGATCAGCCCCTTCCGATTGCAGCGGCGATTGCCGGAATCGGCGATGGGGTCGCACTGACCCGACGCGCGGCGCCGGTCGAAAGTACCGACCCCATCACGCGTGCGGCCGCCGCGCAGATCGACGACGCGCTCGACCTTGTCGAGAAGTGCAACCTGGTCATTCCCGAGAACCTTCAGGCGTGGTCTGACCACCTGGCGACGATCTCTGCGGCTGCTGGCATGCTGCGGCCTGCTGTTGAAACGCCCAGCAACACGTGCGAGGAATCGCCGTCTGGCGAGCTGGCGACCTGGGCTGAAGCGACGCTGCTTGCCGTCGACAGCCACGCCCGCGACGTCGCGTTGCTTCACCGTGCGTCGCTCGGCTCGGGGTCGCACGGTGCGCCGGTAGCGGATGGTTCAGTTTCGTCGGGCGGGTTCCCTACTCTCTCCGAGCTCTCAGATCCATCGGATGGCGTCACCGCCGACGGATCGCCTGCTGCTGCCAGCCTGGTGCGACGGCTTCAGAACATTGCCGACCAAGCCCAACAGCTCTTCTTCGAAATGGACTTCACGTTCCTGTTCGATCCCGTTCGCAAGCTGTTCTCCATCGGTTTCAGAGTGGCTGACGGCACGTTGGATCCCAGCTACTACGACCTCCTCGCGTCCGAGGCTCGGCTGACGAGCTTTCTGGCGATCGCCAAGGCAGATGTCGGTCCGGATCATTGGTTTCGGCTGGGACGCGCGTTGACGCCTGTCGGCCGGGGCTCGGCACTGATCTCGTGGTCGGGTTCCATGTTCGAGTACCTGATGCCCAACCTCGTGATGCGAGCACCCACCGACAGTCTGTTGGGGAACACCAATCGGTTGGTCGTGTCTCGGCAGATTCGCTATGCATCTGAACGAGGGGTGCCCTGGGGCATTTCCGAATCGGGTCTGAACGTGCGTGACTTGGAGCAGACGTACCAGTACTCGAGTTTCGGTGTGCCGGGTCTCGGCCTGAAGCGGGGCCTGAGCGAGGATGTCGTCGTTGCTCCGTACGCAACTGCACTCGCAGCAATGATCGATGCCAAAGCTGCAATTCGGAACTTCGCGCGGCTGACCGCCGCCGGAGCATCTGGGCGCTATGGCTTTCGTGAAGCGCTGGACTTCACGGAACGTCGTCTTCCCGAGGGAGCGACGGTCGCCGTCGTGATGAGCTACATGGCGCATCATCAGGGCATGGCGCTGGTAGCGCTCGGCAACGTGATCAATGACGACGTGATGGTCGATCGATTCCACGCTGATCCACTCGTCGAGGCAACCGAGTTGCTGCTTCAGGAGCGGATGCCCCGAAACGTGCTCGTGACCCGGCCGCGAGCGGAAGAGGTGAAGAGCGTCGCCGATGTGCGCGATCTGGTTCCGCCCATCCTGCGTCGCTTCGACTCGCCCCACGATGCAATCCCAAGAACGCACGTCCTGTCGAACGGACGCTACGCGGTGATGGTGACGGCCGCTGGCTCTGGCTACAGCCGGAGACGCGACGTTGCGGTCACCCGCTGGCGCGAGGACGTCACCAGCGATTCATGGGGAAGCTTCCTGTTCCTGCGCGACATGAACACGGGTGCGGTGTGGTCTGCCGGCCATCAGCCCAGTGGCGCCGAGGCCGACAGCTACGAGGTGACGTACGCCGAGGACCACGCCGAGTTCTCGCGTCGCGACGGGTCGATCCTGACGGGCATGACCATCGTCGTGTCGGCCGAGCATGATGCCGAGATCAGACGCGTGTCGCTGACCAATCTCGGAACGCGTGAGCGCGAGATCGAGCTGACGTCGTACTCCGAGATCGCACTGGCGGCTCAAGCCGCCGACGTCGCGCACCCGGCGTTCCAGAACCTGTTCGTGCAGACAGAGTTCGCCGCCGACATCGGGGCACTGCTCGCCACCCGCAGGCCGCGCTCCAATGACGAGGCACCGATCTGGGCGGCGCACGTTGCCGCGGTCGAGGAAGGAACCGTCGGTGTGATCCAGTACGAAACCGATCGCTCGCGGTTCATCGGGCGGGGCCGTTCGGTGCGCTCGCCGATCTCCGTCATCGATGGGCGCCCGTTGTCGAACACCGTCGGCGCCGTGCTGGACCCGATCTTCAGCTTGCGTTGCAGGGTCAGGCTGGCCCCCGGCGCAACTGCACATGCGATCTTCTCGACCGTTGTCGCCGGGTCGCGAGATGAGGTCCTGGACCTTGCCGACAAGTATCGCGAATCGGCAACGTACGAACGCGCTTCGATTCTGGCTTGGACGCAGGCCCAGGTGCAGCTTCATCACCTGGGAATCGATCAGGACGAGGCCCGGCTGTTCCAGCGGCTGGCGAACCGGCTGCTGTACTCGGATCCGTCGCTGCGACCGTCGTCAAGCCTGTTGGCCCGCAACCAGCGCGGCGCACCCTCGCTGTGGGCTCATGGCATTTCAGGCGACTTGCCGATCGTTGTCGTGCGGATCGACGAGGCCGAAGATCTCGACATCGTCCGCCAACTGCTGCGCGCCCACGAGTACTGGCGACTCAAGCTGTTGGACGTTGATCTCGTCATCCTCAACGAGCACGGCGCGACGTATGCCGAGCATCTGCAGGACTCGCTTGCGGCGGTCGTTCGGGCCAGCCAGTCCAGTCTTGGCCATGACGACCATCGGGGTCATGGCGGGGTGTACATCATGCGCGGAGCCCAATTGTCCGAGGACGACAGAACGCTCATCCAGTCGGCGGCACGGGCAGTTCTGCTGAGCCGTCGGGGCAGTCTGGCCGACCAGGTCACCCGTCTCGAGCGACAGGCGCACCCTCCGCTGCGTGTGCGGTCCCGCGTTCCGAAGGAGATCGCCCGCGACACCCCAGCGCCGCGTCCGGATCTCGAGTTCTTCAATGGACTCGGCGGCTTTGCCAACGGCGGTCGCGAGTACGTCACGATTCTGGGGCCTGGTTACAACACTCCGGCGCCATGGCTGAACGTTGTCGCGAACCCGTCGTTCGGTTTCCAGGTCTCCGAGTCTGGGTCGGGCTACACGTGGTCCGAGAACAGTCGAGAGAACCAGCTGACCCCGTGGTCGAACGACCCGGTCAGCGACCCGGTCAGCGAAGCGATCTATGTTCGCGACGACGACACCGGCGAGTTGTGGTGCCCGACTCCGTTGCCGATTCGTTGTGAGGAATCGACCTACGTGTCTCGGCATGGCGCAGGCTTCAGCCAGTTCGAGCACCTCCGCGACGGCATCCATCTCAGCCTGACCCAATTCGTCCCACTCGACGATCCGGTGAAGCTTTCGGTGCTGACCATCGAGAATCGGTCGGGGCGATCGCGACGGTTGTCCGTGACCGGCTACGCCGAATGGGCATTGGGTACATCGCGAGGTGACAGCGCACTTCGAATCGTGACGTCGGTCGACTCCGAGACACAGGCGCTACTGATTCGAAACCCGTGGAACACCGAGTTCGGGGGTCGGGTCGCCTTCTTCGATCTCGGCGGGCGACAGACCTCATGGACAGCCGACCGCACAGAGTTCATCGGCCGCAACGGTGGCCCCGATCGACCGGCAGGACTGGATCGCGGCTACCAGTTGCATGGAGCAGTCGGTGCCGGGATGGATCCGTGCACTGCCCTCCAGACCAGCTTCGAGCTGGCCAACGGAGCCCGAACCGAGGTCGTCGTGCTGCTCGGCGAAGCCACGGGCGACGCCGCCGCGGGCGATCTGATCCGGCGGTATCGAGGCGCCGACCGCGACGAGATCCTGCGAAGGGTGGCGAGCTATTGGACCGACACTCTGGGCACGATCCAGGTCCGTACGCCCGACCGATCGATGGACATCATGCTCAACAGCAGGCTGATCTACCAGACGCTGGCATGCCGAATGTGGGCCAGGGCGGCCTTCTACCAGGCGGGTGGCGCTTACGGCTTCCGCGATCAACTCCAGGACGTCCTTGCGTTGCTGATCTCGCATCGTGAACTCGCGCGAGAGCACCTGCTGCGGGCGGCAGCGCGTCAGTTCGTCGAGGGTGATGTTCAGCACTGGTGGCACCCTCCGTCGGGCCGCGGCGTACGGACGCGGATTTCGGACGATCTGCTCTGGCTGCCGTACACAGTCGATCGGTACCTGGCGGTCACGGGCGACACTGCAATTCTCGACGAGACCATCCAGTTCCTCGACGGACCGATCTTGCGTCCGGGTCAAGACGACGCGTACTTCCAACCCGAACGCGCATCAGAAGCCGGGACGCTGTTCGAGCATTGCGCCGCAGCCCTCGACCGCAGCCTCGTCGTGGGTGTCCACGGCCTGCCCCTCATCGGCTCGGGCGACTGGAACGACGGGATGAACCGGGTGGGCCAAGAGGGTCGCGGCGAGAGTGTGTGGCTGGGCTGGTTCCTGTACGCGGCACTGGCGGCGTTCGTGCCGATTGCGGAGGATCGCGGCGACCTGCCCCGTGCACAGCGTTGGCGAACCCATATGACGGCGCTCAGTCGGGCGCTCGAAGACGAGGGGTGGGACGGGGATTGGTACCGCCGGGCGTTCTTCGACGATGGCACGCCACTGGGCTCGGCGGCGAACGCCGAGTGCCGGATCGACTCGATCGCACAATCGTGGAGCGTGCTGTCCGGAGCGGCAGATCCTGCGCGTGCCGCCCGGGCGATGGCCGCCGTGGAGGAGTATCTGATCCGTCGCGGCGACGGACTGGTGTTGCTGTTCAGCCCACCGTTCAACGACTCGGCCGTCGACCCTGGATACATCAAGGGATACTTGCCGGGCGTTCGTGAGAACGGCGGCCAGTACACCCACGGTGCCATCTGGTCGATCCTCGCGTTCGCGTCACTCGGCGACGGCGACAAGGCTGGCGAGCTCTTCTCGATCCTGAATCCCATCAACCACTCCAGCACCCGGGCCGGCGTCCAGCGCTACAAGGTCGAGCCGTATGTGATGGCGGCCGATGTGTACACCGAGCCGCCGCACGTCGGACGTGGTGGCTGGACCTGGTACACCGGTTCGGCCGGATGGATGTATCAGGCGGGCATGGAGAGCATCCTCGGTTTTCGCTTGCGAGGAACCACGCTCTTCCTCGATCCGTGCATCCCTCGCTGGTGGCCCAGCTACGAGATCACCTTCCGGTATCACAGCGCCACATACGAGATCGTCGTCGACAACCCGCAGGGGGTCAGCCGAGGGGTGGTCTCGACCGAACTCGACGGACAGGCACTGGCGGAGGCAAACGGCGCCATTCCGCTTGCCGACGACGGCGCGACCCACATCGTCAGGGTCGCGCTCGGATGAGCACCGAGACGTGCGGGCGCTCCGCTCCTGCGAATGATCGGGCGCTTCGATAGGATGCGCAGGTCCGGGGGGAGCGGTTCCCGTCGCCGCACGCCGTTGCCGAATCAGATCGAGGTCGAAATGACGCCACCTCCGGCGCTCCCCGAACGGGGTCGCACGATCGTCGGTCTTCTCGGAGTTCTCGCGATCGTCGGTGTCGCGTTGTCACTCGCTCCGTCCTCGTCCATCGGGCAGGCCGCAACGATCGACCAGCCAACGGGAGACGCCGAGGCAATCGTCGAGACCGACCCAGTGTTCGAAACCGGGGACGCCGCCGACGATCCGGCCATCTGGTACAACGAAACCGATCCGGCACAGTCGGTCGTGGTCGGCAACGACAAGAAGGGCTCGCTCGAGGTCTACGACCTCGCCGGCCACCGCATCCAACGCATCGCAGATGGCTTCTACGGCAACGTCGACATCCGCCGAGGGTTCACCACCGGAACCGGCCCAGTCGATCTGGTGGTCACGTGGCACTTCGGAATTCAGGTCTACGCCATCAGTTCAACCACACGGCTGCTGTCGAACATCACCGATACATCGACGGGAAGCATCGCCGTGCCCACCGGTGGCGAAGGGTTGTGCCTCTATCGCAGTCCGGTCGACGGCAGCACCTATGTCTTCGTGAACTCGCGAAGCGGCCACGTCGCGCAATACCAGCTGACCGACGCCGACAACGACGGCAAGATCGAGGGCACGCTGCGGCGCGACTGGGTCATTGGTTCCGAGACCGAGGGCTGCGTCGCCGATGACGAGTTGGGTTGGTTCTACATCAGCGAGGAGGGCGTCGGGATCTGGAAGTACTCCGCAGAACCCGGGGCGCCGTCCAGTGTCGATGCTCGCACGCTGGTCGACACCACGGTGGCACGCGGGGGCCACATCCTGCCCGACGCCGAAGGGTTGACCATCGTGTACCAGCCCGGTGGCACGGGCTATCTGATGGCTTCGTCGCAGGCGGCATCTGACGTAGCGAACTCGATCATCGTCTACCAACGCCAAGACGCAAACGCGTTCGTCCGCAACGTCAAGGTGATCACCGGAAGCATGACCGATGGATGTGGGCGCACCGACGGCATCGATGCACTTGCCATCGACATGGGCCCGTCATTTCCGCACGGAATGTTCGTGTGCCAGGACAATGCCAACACCCAACCGTCGGCCGGCAATCAGAACTTCAAGCTCGTCCCGCTCGAGCGATTGGTCGGACTGGTCAGCGAACTGACGCCGACCACCACCACCACGACCACGACACTGCCGGTCGACACGACGACGACACTGCCGGTCGACACGACGACGACGTTGCCGGGTGACACGACGACGACATCCACCACCACCACCACCACGACGACGACGACGACACCGCCGACCACCGCACCGCCGACCACGGCACCGCCGCCGACCACGACCACCACACCGCCGCCGACCAGTGCGATCAGCTTTGTCGGCGGTGCGACAGCGAACGCTTCGGCAACGGCACACACCGTTACGATGCCCGCAAGTGTCCGCGCGGGTGACAGCCTGTTGCTGTTGTTGGCGACCAACAACCTCGCCACCGTGTCGGCGCCCACCGGCGTCACCGGCTGGTCGCAGGTGGCTGCGCTCGCCTCGGGATCGGCTCGATCGGTGGTCTGGCAGAAGGTGGCCGTGGCGGCCGACGCGGGCAAGGTGGTTCGTGTCGCGCTGTCGGCATCGACGAAGGCCAACCTCGCTGTCGTCGTCCACCGCGGCACCTCGCTGACATCGCCGGTCGCAGCATTCGCTCGCGTTGCGGCGCCTTCCGGCACCGTGCACTCCACACCGGTCGTCGCCGTGCCGCAGGCCGGCACGTGGGCGGTCTCGTACTGGACGCATCGCGACTCGACGACGACATCGTTGATCCCGCCGGGCGGGGTGCAGGTCCGTTCGAACAGTACCCAAACCGGTGCCAGTCGGATTGCAGCAATGGTTGCCGACAGCGGTGCTGCCGTCACGACGAGCTCGTACGGCGGGCTGGTCGCCAGCGGCGCGGCGACCACGTGGAACTCGCACGTCTGGACAGTCATCCTGGCCCCCGCCTGACGACGCGTCGCCGTTAGTCTCCACTTCGATGACCTCCGCCGGCCGATCGCTGTTCACGTTCGACAACACCTTCGTCGGCGACGACCTGCGTGGTCTGTACGAGCCATGGCACGCCGCCGTGGCGCCCGCACCCCAGCTGCTGGTCCTCAACGACGAGCTCGCCGCAGAGTTGGGCGTCGATGCCGACGCGTTGCGAGCGCCCGACGGCGTCGCCGTCCTGGTGGGCAACGCCACAGCCGAGGGCGCGCAACCTGTGGCGCAGGCATATGCGGGCCACCAGTTCGGCGGGTTCTCGCCGCGCCTCGGCGATGGTCGCGCCTTGTTGGTGGGCGAGATCATCGATCTGCACGGACATCGGCGCGATCTGCATCTGAAGGGCTCGGGTCGAACGCCGTTTGCGCGGGGCGGCGACGGCAAGGCAGCGGTGGGCCCGATGCTGCGCGAGTACGTGATCGGCGAAGCCATGCACGCGCTGGGCATTCCCACCACTCGGGCCCTGGCCGTGGTCGCAACCGGCGAGATGATCGCGCGTGACGGCATGCTGCCCGGCGCCGTCCTGGCACGGATTGCGTCCAGTCATCTGCGCGTCGGCACGTTTAAGTTCGCCGCGACGCAAGAAGATCCAACCCTCGTTCGGCGTCTGGCCGATTACGCCATCGCCCGTCACTCTCCGAGTTTGGCGAGGGCCGACAACCCCTACATCGCCTTCTTCGAATCCGTCGTAGAGGCACAAGCTGCGTTGGTCGCTCGGTGGATGCTCGTGGGGTTCATCCACGGCGTGATGAACACCGACAACATGACGATTTCGGGCGAGACCATCGACTACGGCCCGTGCGCGTTCATGGACGCCTACGATCCGGCGACCGTGTTCAGTTCCATCGATCACGATGGCCGGTACGCCTACGCGAACCAACCGCGCATCGCGCAGTGGAACCTGGCGCGGTTGGCCGAGACCATGTTGCCGTTGTTCGATGTGCAGACCGAGACCGCCGTGGCGGCCGCCACCGAGGTACTGCAATCGTTCGCCGTGCGTTACCAGCAGCACTGGAGCAACGGCATGCACGCCAAGCTCGGCCTGACGTCGGGAGGCGTCGTGGGCGGCGTGTCTCGTGACGACAAACTCGGTGACGACCAACTCGTCGACGATTTGCTGTCGTTGATGCTCGCTCAGCGGGTGGACTTCACATCGTGCTTCCGCGCCCTGTCGTCGGCTGTGTTGGACGACGACACACCGGTGCAATCGATGTTCGCCGAGCCCGCTGCTTTCGATCGTTGGTCCAGCAGGTGGAGAGCACGATTGGCCGTACAGCCACACGACCCGAATCAGACAGCGGCGGCAATGGACATGGTGAACCCCATCTATGTTCCACGCAACCACCAGGTCGAGGCGGCGTTGGATGCAGCCACCATCGGCGATCTGGAACCGTTCGAGCAGTTGCTCCGGGCGGTTGCCCATCCGTTCCAGGAACGGCCAGGCCTTCAGGCGTTCACTACGCCGGCGCCGCCGGGGTCGGGAAAGTACCTGACGTTTTGCGGTACTTGAACGACTGCAGCAGTTCGCTCGATTGCCGAACCGGGCCGCATGACAGACTCGCTCGATGAACACCTCACTGTCGGATCGAGGCACCCGAGACCGATTGCGTGACGTGCTCGCCGGCGATCGCTGGATGGTGATCGTTGCGCATCCCGACGACGTGCTGGGTGGGCGGTCGGTCGACCTGCTCGATTTCCTTGACTCGGGTTTCGATGGCGAACCACCGGACGGCTCGCTGTGTGCGGCACCTGCTGACGCGGTCGCAGACGTGTTACTGCAGCGGATCGACGCGGTGCGCCCACACGTGGTGATCGTCCTGGACGGAAGTGACGGCCATCGCGATCACCTGCGGATCCGTGAGGCGGTGATCGGGGCGCTCGTTCGACACGAGGATGACGTCTGGTTGTTCGAGCACTCGCTGCCCAATTCGTTGATGCGGCCGTGGCTGGACGAGATGCGAATCCTGGAACCCGGCACGGTGTACCACACCATCGATCCTGAGGTGTTCGGCCGGCCCGACGGCCAGATCACCGATGTGCTGGACCTGCAGCACCTACTCAGCGTCCGCCAGGCTGCGATCGCCGCGCACCGTTCGCAGAAGTCGCCGTTCGACCGGCTCAGCACCGAGCTGCGTCTGGCTTTCCTTGCCACAGATCACCTGGCGCGGGTCGCAGTCGCCCGGCCATGACCGATCGGGTACCAGCCTCGTCGGTCAGGACCCTGCTGTTCTCCGATGTCGAGGGTTCCACGTCGTTGCTCGAGCGCACCGGCGATCGCTACGCCGACCTCATCGGCCGCCACCGGATCATCGTGCGACAGGCCATCGTCCAGCACGGCGGCGTCGAGCACGGCACCGAGGGCGATTCGTTCTTCATCTCGTTCGACAGTCCGTCCGCTGCACTGGCCAGCGCCGTGCAGATGCAGCGCGGGCTACACGCAGAACCATGGCCTCACGGCTGCGAGGTTCGCGTGCGAATGGGTGTGCACGTCGGCGAAGTCTCGGCGCATGCGGAGGGCCCGGTAGGACTGGCGATCCACCATGCAGCCCGTGTTGCAGCAGCGGCTCATGGCGGTCAGTTGATCGTCTCGGAGGACGTGCGGCGGCTGGGCTCGGCGCTGCCCCCCGACGTCGGGCTGAAGCCGCTGGGCGACCATCGTCTGCGCGATATGGGGACAGTCGCCATCTTTCAGGTGACGCACCTCGACTTGCCGAGTGAGTTCCCGCCGTTGCGCGCCATGCCGTCCAGCCGATCGAACCTGCCCCGTTTCGCGGAGCCGTTGGTCGGTCAGGACGAAATGATCGACGGGTTGGTCGATGCTCTTGCACAGGCGACGTTGTTGACGCTGACCGGTACGGGCGGGGTGGGCAAGACCCGACTGGCCGTCGAACTCGCCCGCCGCGTCAGCGAACAGTTCGAAGATGGCGTCTGGTTGATCGAGTTGGCCGCGGCCACCGAGCCGGCCGCGGTGATGGCCAACGTCTTCAGCACACTCTCGATTCCACCCCAGCCGGAGATGTCGTTGCGTGAGTCCATGCTCGACTGGATGAGGAAGCGAACCATGGTGCTGGTCGTCGACAACTGCGAACACGTGGTCGAAGAAGCGGCCGAATTGGTCGTGGCGATCATGGACTCCTGCCCAGCCGTGCGTCTGGTGGCCACCTCGAGAGAGCCACTCGGTGTTTCGGGCGAACGGGTACACCGCGTCGCATCACTCGGCCTCGAGCACGCTGCGGAGCTGTTCGTCGAGCGGATGATGGCTGCCGATCAGACCGTGACGATCGACGCCCGCGATCGCGACGTGGTGCTGGACATCTGCCGTCGGCTCGACGGCATTCCGTTGGCCATTCAGCTGGCGGCCGCCCGGACCCGCTCGATGTCGTTGGTCGATGTGCTCGATCGACTGGGTGATCGATTCCGGCTGCTGCGTGGCGGGGCTCGCGGTGCGCGTGATCGCCACCAGACACTGCAGGCAACGGTGACGTGGTCGTACCTCTTGTTGTCTGCCGACGAACAACTGACGTTCGACCGGCTGTCCGTCTTCGCCGGCGGGTTCGATCTGGCCGCTGCCGAGTACGTGTGTGCTGGCGACGGCATCGACCAACTCGACGTCGCCGAGCTGTTGCACGCGCTGGTCGACAAATCGATGGTGCTGTCCGAACGGACCGGCTCGGCGACTCGTTTCCGATTGCTCGAAACCTTGCGCCAGTACGGTGAGGATCGACTCGACCAGACCCAGTCGTTGGCGAGGATGCGCGATCGACATCTCCATTGGTACGTCGGATCGGCGAGGAAGGCCGATGCCTTCGTCTTGACGTCGCGTCACGCCGACGGCAACCGAATGTTCGAGATCGATTGGGACAACATCAGAGCTGCCCAATCATGGGCGGTCGTATCGCGGCAGTTCGACATCGCCGTCGACGTC